>NZ_JAOQJT010000007.1:7682-198403 GCF_025567285.1 Coprococcus aceti | reverse complement strand
AAACAAAATGGATGCCACCTGTACAATACAGGATAGCATCCATGTGTTCAGCCTAGTTCATAAATATGTGTCCAGGATTCTGGGTACATATCATCGCTACGACGCTTTTGTCTTGCTCGGAAGATGGAGCAAGGGAACGCTATTCAATTATCTGTTGTACTTTTTCTTTCTGCTGACAACCGTTGTGCCAATGGCTGCACCGCCGCTGACAAACAGCAAGGCAATCCACAAAGCAAGGTTGCTTGTATCGCCGGTCTGCGGAGATTTGGAATCGTCCTTCAGCTTCGCCGTTACGGTGTCGGCTTTTTTGATTTCCTTTGTACCGTCCTTGTCGCTGAAATACTTGCCACAGCCTTCGCAGTACCAGTACTCGATATTGCCCTCGGTGGTCTTGGTCGCCGCAGTTGCCGGGAAGTGCTTTAAGTTGGTGTGGTTCTTCGCATCAAGCTCACCGTATTCCGCACCGCAGACTTCGCACTTTGCCTTGTCCTTGCAGGTCGCTTTCCCGCCGGTGTGCTCAGTCAGCTTCTTGCCGCAATAATCACACTTGTGGTCTTTGTTATCGTCTGCACACTCGCTGATTATATAATCGCAGATATCACATTTGTGGTCTTTGTTTGCATCGATGCAATTCTCCGTTTGCGTGCCTGCAGAGCATCCGTCAACGGTGCAGGTGCGGGTATGGGTGCCGTCTTCGTTGGACGTCCAAGCGCCCCAGTTGTGGTCCAGCGCATTGCCGGAGAAGAAGGTCGCCTCATCCGCCGTACCCTCGGAGCTCAGACCGCAGACTGCGCAGGACTTGTAATAGATCGCCTTTCCCGTGCAGGTGGCGGCGGATTTCAGGTACTTTGCATCCACGGTCTCCGCCGTGAAGTCGTGGGGCAGCTTTTCGCCATACTCAGACTTGCATACCTCGCAGACGGCTTTTGCGGTGCAGGTCGCCGTGCCGCCGTGGCAATTCTCGGTTTCCGTATGGCTGGTGTCACGCTTACAGATTCGGGTGTGGGTCTCTTCATCGCTGTTCTGCGTCCAATCGCCCCAGTCGTGATCCAGCGCATTGCCGGAGAAGAAGGTCGCCTCATCCGCCGTGCCCTCGGAGCTCAGACCGCAGACTGCGCAGGACTTGTAGTAGACCGCCTTTTTGGTACAGGTTGCAGCAGACTTCAAATACTGCGCCTCTGCTTTTTCGGCAGTGAAGCTGTGTGCCGCCATCTCGCCGTATTCGCCGCCGCAGACCGTGCAGACAGCCTTGGCGATGCAGGTCGCCGTGCCGCCGTGGCAATTCTCGGTTTCCGTATGGCTGGTGTCACGCTTACAGATTCGGGTGTGGGTCTTTTCATCGCTGTTCTGCGTCCAAGTGCTCCAGTCGTGCCCAAGCGGTTCGGAAGATCCGCCGCAAACCGTGCATGTCATTCCGCTTGTGCAAGTCGCCGTTCCGCTCCATTGGTGTTCCATCCAGTAATACCATGTATTATCACACACCGTGCATGTAAGATCGCATCGGTGCCATTTATCATTTGCGTATTGACAAGTCACCCTTACCGTTTGTCTCTGGCCGCATTTAGTACATAACGCAATATCCGCCGCATATGCCGTCATAGGCATAACAGCCAGCATCACGCACAGTATGAGCACAACGCTCAAAATTTTCTTATTCATATAGTCTCCTCTCCTTTGCTGTCCTTTGACAGCTTAAAGTCATATTTCATTTCCAACATGGCGAACAGCTTATACATTACCTCGGTGGCGATTGCCTTGATATCCAGTGATTGAATAAAGGCAAGCACCTTTGCCTGCTCTGCCTCCGGTACCCGATACACCCGCATAGCCGCCGTCAAAAAGCGGCTGAGCTTGCGTTCCAACGGAAAATGAATATCACATTTTCTCGCCATATAGCTGCGCATCAGTCCCGCCGTGCCGATTTCCATCTCGTAAAAGTCGCTCTCGGTATCATCGGGAAATTTTTCACCAAAAATCTGTTTCAGCTCTGCTGTGGTATGCAGGTAAATATATTCCGATGTTTCGGGCAGGGAGTAGGCTTCGATGTAGATTTCCCGCAGGTTCTCGTTCAACTCGGTCAGTGTCAGTTGAATCGCCGTTTCCACCGCATAAGCGTAAACCGGCGGCAGCTTGCTGTCTGCAATGCTTCTTGCCACGCCGAACTGTCCGCCGAACATCGTTTCGGTCAATTCCAGCAAAATTCTGTCCTTGGTAGGAAACAAATTCAAATAGCTTCCTCTTGCAACACCTGCTTCATCCACAATCTGACTGACAGAGGTGTTTTTATACCCCTGCTCCAAAAAGAGACGGACGCACACGGTCAGTATTTTCCTCTTTGTTTCACTGCTGTCTCTCCGCAAATATATCACCTCTCTTTGAGCATCCTAGTACGCATACTAATAATATCATAACAAGTGCAAAAAGGCAAGTGGAATTTGAAACTTTACCTCCGTAAATTGTGACATTTCCGCAAACGCTGGCTTCTTCCATTACTCACGGAACTTTATGACTTATTGAATACTGCCTGAAAAGGAAAAGCCGCCGTCTGTTGTTCATCCTCTGCACCCACAGCATTTGATTTTCCGCTTTGAGGGCTTCCGTTACGCCCTCTTTTTCGGAAAACTGTTTTACCAGCCGAGAAAATATTGCTTCTCCGGCTTTCTGCACGGATTGCTTACGGTGATAATAGAAGTTCTTTTCCAATTGTGCAAAGCACTTGACATTTCATTAAGGGATTTTTTTGATGATGATAATAAGGTTCTAATCAATGATCCACTGTCAACCAGAATATATAGACTCAACTCTGTACAAAGAGAGGCATTACTCGCCTTTCTAAATACTATAGATTAAGAAATTACAACGAAAAACACAGCACCATATAGATAACTCCCACTCATCTACATAGTGCTGTATTTTAATTTTATATTTAATATCTTCCCTGCCTAACGCCGTTTTAAAAAAACACCATCTGCATTTTGAAAAAACACCAATTAATCGCCACAAAGTCATTAAATTATGGAAAATCACATCATTTTACATACATTTTTGTCTTTATTGATATGTAACGAATTTGGCTTAACCCCTCAGTTTTTATGCGATCTCACCAGCTCCTACTCCCACTTATACGGCGTGAGCTGATAAACATAGTAGTTCAACCAATTCGCATACAAAGTATTCGCGTGGCATCTCCACTTCTTCACTGGTTTCTTTTCCGGGTCGTTGTCCGGGTAATAGTTCACCGGGATCTGTGGATTAAGTCCCTTGGCGAGGTCTCTGTGGTACTCCTGGTCAAGGGTCAGCACGTCGTACTCAGGGTGTCCTGTGACAAATATGTTCTTGCCGCCGTCACCGATTATGAGGTACGGGCCAGCCACATCTGACTCGGCTACGATCTCAAGGTGCTCATTGTTTACAATGTCCTCCTTGGATACGCCCGTGTATCTTGAATGTGGCACGTAAAATACATCGTCGAAACCGCGGACTAGCGGTGTTCTCTTGTGGAAGGTGTGATGTTCGTATATGCCTGACAGTTTCTGCGGAAGGTCGAACTTCTGCACACCGTATCTGTAGTAGAGTCCCGCCTGGGCGCCCCAGCAAATGTGCATGGTCGATGTGACATTTGTCTCGGACCAGTCCATGATCTCGCGGAGTTCATCCCAGTAGTCAACATTCTCAAATTCCATCTTTTCAACAGGTGCTCCGGTTATGATGAAACCGTCCCATTTGCGGTTCTTTACGCTGTCAAAATCCTCGTAGAATCTGTCAAGGTGTCCCTTTGTCACGTTCTTGGACTCGTAGGACATGGTTCTAAGAAGCGTGATGTTCACCTGAAGTGGGGTGTTTGACAGGCTTCGCATGAGCTGCAGCTCTGTGTCCTCCTTCAGCGGCATGAGGTTGAGTATCAGGATGTCAAGGGGTCTTATGTCCTGGCTGTGCGCCCTTCCTGTTCCCATGACAAATATGTTCTCGTCCTCCAATGTTTTCTTAACCGGCAGATCATCATCTATTCTTATCGGCATCTCTATTCATTCCTTTCCATTTACTACAGTTACTCCTACTGTCCAATCAATTCTAAGAAATCCTCCTCAGATATGATAGGCACATCAAGGCTTTTTGCCTTCTTGTTCTTGGATGATGTAGAATTCACATCGTTATTTATAAGATATGAGGTCTTGGCAGATACAGAACCTGTAACCTGACCTCCTCTGCTCTCTATCAGTTCCTTGAGCTGATTTCTGTTGTCAAAATGGGTGAGCGAACCGGTTATGACGAACACCTTGCCCGCCAGATCCTGCTCCGTATCAGAAACCTCATCCACAAACGTAAGCTCAGCCATCAACCTATCTATGATAGCACAATTCTTCTCATTTTCAAAGTATCTGACTATATCCTCTGCTATAACCTGACCGATTCCGTCTATCTCAACGTATGCTGACACATCTGCCTTCTTCATGGCATCCATATCATTTGCAAAATGCTTTGCCATGAGCTTGGCTGTCGCCTCTCCGACATTTGCAATGCCGAGACCATTGACAAGACGCCACATGTTCGTCTGTCTGGATGCGTCCACCGCAGCCACAAGCTTGTTGTACGACTTCTCGCCAAATCCCTCAAGTTCAACTATATGTTCTCTGTGAGCCGCAAGCTTATACAGATCAGGAAGCTCCTCGAGGATCTTCTCATCTATGAACTTCTCTATGGTCGCCTCTGAGAGTCCATCTATATTCAACGCATTTCTGGACACATAGTGTGAAAATGACTTAAGTTTCTTCGCAGGGCAGAACTGGTTTGTGCAGTACAGAGTCTCAACTCCTGACACTGCACCGCCTTCCTCCCTCACTATCTCAGTCTCTCCTCCGCATGCAGGACACGCAGCCGGTATGACCACGTTACCACTCATGGTTAGATTCCTTGCAATCTGCGGAATGATCATATTCGCCTTGTACACTGCAATCTCATCACCTTCGCCAAGCGCCAATGACTTAAGTATGCTGACGTTGTGTATGCTGGCACGGCTGACTGTTGTTCCCTCAAGCTCCACCGGGTCAAATACAGCAACCGGGTTGATGAGTCCAGTTCTTGATGGACTCCACTCCACATAGCGGAGGTGGGTTATCGCTTCCTCGTCCGCCCATTTGAACGCCATGGCATTTCTCGGGAACTTGGCTGTGGTTCCCAGGCTTCTTCCGTATGCCAGATCATCCAGCATGAGTACCAGACCATCCGATGGGAAGTCATTCTCCGTTATCTTCTCTGAAAATTCCCTCACCTTATCAGGAAGTGCCGCCGAGTCTGTCAGGTAGTGTTCTACCACGGTAAATCCCTGCTGCTCCAACCAGTCAAGCTGATATTTGAATGAATTGTGGAAGTCCACATCCTCACCGTCCACTAAATTAAAAGCGAAGAAATGTACATTTCTCTCTTTTGTTATCTTGTTATCGAGCTGTCTCACTGAGCCGCTGCACAGATTTCGCGGGTTCTTGTACTTAGATTCCGCATCCGTTATCTTCTCATTTATCGCATTGAAATCCGAGTATTTGATGACCGCCTCGCCTCTGATCGTCAGCTTGCCCTTGTACGGGATGTGATGAGGTACATTTGCAAATACCTTCGCATTGTTCGTGATGACCTCACCTATCTCACCATTTCCACGGGTAACCGCTTTTATCATCTCTCCGTTCTCATATGTGAGAACAACTGTGAGTCCGTCCATCTTCCAGGATATTACGCCCTTCTGACCGCCAAGCCATGACGCAAGAGCACCTACATCCTTTGTCTTGTCAAGAGAAAGCATTGGATGCTCGTGAGCCTCCTTCGGCAGCTCACTGACGACCTCATATCCTACCTTGACCGTCGGGCTGTTGCTCATGACCATCCCGGTCTCTTTCTCCAGGGCACTCAGCTCATCGTACAGAGCATCATATTCCAGATTGCTCATGATCTCTGTATCTTCCATATAATATTTCTTTGCAGCATCGTTGAGCTGCTTTACAAGTTCTTTAATTCTGGCTATCTTACCATTATCGTTATTGCCACTGATGTCATTATTTTCTTTAATATTTTCACTGGTATTTCTACTAATATCTTCCATACACACCCCACAAAAAATCCTATATACACTCTCTACTACATCCCCACTATCCGTCTCAGCTCTGCCTCTTCCTCGCGGCTGAGCTCCCTTAACTCTCCAGGTCTCATATTGCCAAGCTTCACGTTGCAGACCCTGACTCTCTTCAGGTTCACTACCCTGTAGCCCAATGCATCACACATTCGTCTGATCTGCCTGTTGAGGCCCTGTGTCAGCACTATCATGAATGATCTGTCATCTATCTTTCGCACCTTACATTTCTTTGTCACTGTATCAAGTATAGGCACTCCTTCCGACATCTTCCTGATGAAGTCCTCTGTTATCTCACGGTTCACCCTCACTCTGTATTCCTTCTCATGGTTGTTCACCGACTTCTGGATGGCATTTGACAGGTCACCATCATTTGTCAGAAGAAGTAGACCCTGGGAGTCCTTGTCCAGCCTTCCCACGTACTGAAGTCTGATCGGATAATCTATGTGATCAAATATATTGTCTGGATCAGCCTTACTCGCTGTACAGGTAAGTCCTATCGGCTTATTATATGCCAGGATCACTGTCCTATCCTTCTGCTGAACCTTCCTGCCCATGAATGTCACCACATCCCCGGGCATGACCTTCTGACCCATGACTGCAGTCTCTCCGTTGATCGTAACCTTTCCATTCTCTATATGTGTATCCGCAGCGCGCCTTGAGCACACGCCCGCCTCACTGAGATATTTGTTAAGTCTTATTCCATCCGCCATAATCTTTCCTCTGTTATTATTTTCCTATATTGTTAATACATATCTCACATTCTAATTTCTGGTCAGCATACACCATGTATCAGCCAGACCAAGGCCAGTAAATTCTAACCAATATGCAGAACCATCATACCATTTATTTTTCATTTTGTGAACCATTCATCACACCATGTATAACCCACAGCAAAGATTCAGTTAAATTAATTTTGTAAAAGTCCTTGATTTTTTTTATCAATTAATGTATATTTAAGCAAACGCAAAGGTGTGTTTCTTCGGAAACGCACCTTTTTTTATTTTAGGAAAAGGAAGTGCATATTATGGATAACATCGACAGAAAAATCATTCATCTTTTACAGGGCAACGCCAGAACGCCACTCAAGTATCTGGCCAGCAAAGTCTTCCTTTCTTCGCCGGCAGTTTCAGCAAGAATAGAGAGGCTTGAAAAAGCAGGAATACTGACCGGGTATCACGCAAGCATCAACCATGAGGCTCTCGGATATCACATCACAGCATTTATACACATGGCTCTTGATCCAAAACAGAAGCCAACCTTCTATCCATTTGTTGAAGCATGTCCAAATGTACTGGAATGCAACTGTGTGACCGGCGCGCACTCCATGCTCATGAAAGTCTGCTTTCCTAATACCATGGATCTCGACTCATTTATCGGACAGCTCCAGAGATTTGGCAGCACAGAGACACAGATAGTATTCTCCACACCGGTTCCTACCAGAGGGGTTTTGATCGACACAGATACTATAGACTCTTCAGAGGCTATGTAAATCTCATACAGTGATAATATAAAACGCAGGCATAAAGCCTGCGTTTTCTTTAATTATACATATTCTGGAACTTTCTAAATGTCTCATCCGTTCTAAGCAGATAATCATTGTTTTCTTTTACATGTTCATATATCGCCTGTATATCACCAGATGAGTTGATGGTGTTGATATACGAGCTCTCCTTGTCAGACAAAGCCGAATTGTTGATCTTGTAGCTTCCATCTGACTGTTTCGTCACATATAACGACCTTATATCGAGCGGTTCCGAGTTGACATCCTTTATCATCAGATTGGATAATTCGTACACGATATACGAATCTGCGGTATATCCGTTGGCTATATAACAGGTGGTCTTGTTGTACGCCGTTATATACTCCGCTGCTATCTCAATGCTCTTCATGTCGTCAAATTCCGACGGATCTGTGACCAGTCTCTGAAGTGTCGTCTGATCTGCCTTTGTTCTCGCCAAAAGATAATTGTTCACTAGCTGATTTATCTCATCGATCGTACACAGCCTGTAATTTGCTCCGTCTGGTATCTCCAGTCTCACCGTGTTATCTCTTCCGGTTATGTTCTCTGTGAACAGCTTATCGTTTATAAAAAATACATACACATAGACTCCGACAAGTATCAGAAATACCGCCCACAGCAAGGCAAGAACACCACCAGAGATCCCACCATGTCTGGATCTTCTTCGGCCTTTCCGCGTCTTTGCCTTCTCTTCGGCAAAATAATCGTCATCGCCATACAGCTCTTCATCATCGAACATATCTCCGGTATCCGGTGCATCATCCATATCCTCAGGATCTTCTATGACATAATCCTCATACGGCCTTTTCTGTCTCGCCGGGGTCTCCTCAACCTCTGAAGCTCCGCCGGGCTCTGAGTTATCAGCCAGCTCCGAATCTTCACTGTCATCTAAGTCATCATCTAATCCCGAGTCTCCACTGTCATCCGATTCATCGTCTGACTCCGGCTCTTCACCGTCATCTAAGTCATCATCTGTCTCTGAATCTCCACCGATCTCTGATTTCCTATCCAACTCCGGCTCTTCATTTTCTATATTCTGTTCTTCCGCTTCCAAATTCTTTTTCTTCTTCATCACTGCATATCATCCTTTTACGAAATAAATATCAGAGTATAAAAAAGCGTACCAGGGCGGAGTCGAACCGCCCGTCATGGCTCCGGAGGCCATTGCCGTATCCGATTGGCTACTGGTACACAGTTGGTATGATACTACAAAAAACTCACTTTGGCAAATAAAAAAACGTCCCCGCACTTATATGCGGGAACGCTTTGAATTCTCTTGTGTCACTAAATAATTACATAGTTACCGAAACGAATTTTACTATAAATAAGAGTGCAATAATCGTCACTACGATATCCTGCTTCTTATACTTGCCTGTGAACAGTGTGATAAGAACATATGTGATAGCGCCAAGACCGATACCATTTGAAATAGAGTATGTCAGTGGCATCATAAGGAATGTCACGAATGCAGGAACTGCTGAGCGCATATCCTCCATATCAACCTTTGCAAAGTTCTTAGCCATAAGTACACCTACGAAGATAAGTGCTGGTGCTGTTGCACATGATGGAATGATGTTGGCAACAGGGCTGAGGAACAGACATACTGCAAAGCAGATTGCTGTAACCAAACTTGTAAGACCTGTTCTACCACCTGCAGCGATACCTGAAGCTGACTCTACAAATGTTGTACATGTTGATGTACCGAGAATAGCTCCTGATACAGTACCTATAGAGTCACACATCATACACTCGTCAAGCTTCATTGGGTCACCCTTCTCGTCAAGCATATTAGCCTGGGAAGCTGCACCATAGAGAGTTCCGATGGTATCAAACATATCTACCAGACAGAAGCTGACAACAAGCATGATTGCTGAGAACACACCGCCGATATACTCAGCAGAGAATGCATCCTTCCATGCCTGTCCCTGGAACACTCCGAGGAATCCGACTGAACCGAAATCCTTGAATGACTGTCCGATCGATGAGAAATCAAAGTTAGGTGCCTGAAGCATCATAACATAATATAATACTGTAGATGCAAGGATACCTATGATAATGTTACCCTTTACATTAAGCTTTGCAAGGATCGCAATTATTATAAATCCTACAAATGCTACTATAGGAGGTGCGATCTGTGCAATAGCCTCCTTTGTGCTGCCAGCGCTTGTGATCACACCGTGAAAATCAAAGAACTGAACAAATGTATATGGGTTGTCCTGGATAAGTGTTGCATTCTTCAGTCCGATAAGAGCTATGAACAGACCGATACCTGCCGGAATTGACTTCTTAAGGCACTCAGGCATTGCAACTGCAATGTACTTTCTGAGTCCTGTCACTGAAAGGATCAGGAATACGAGACCTGATATCAATACTATTACCAGACCTGCCTGATAACCTCTGATAACACTCACACCTGCAAATGCTGCACCAGCTACGAAGATAGTACAGAAGAATGAGTTAAGTCCCATTCCGCAGGCCTGTGCAAATGGCATGTCCGCGAGGAACGCCATGAGAAGTGTTCCCACTATTGCAACAAGAATAGATGCGATGAATACAGCATTCCATACTGTACCAAGCTCACCAGCCATGTCTGGAACTGCCCCTGCCAGCCAGCCATTGCTGCCTTCTCCTGCAACCTGATTTGGATTGACCAGAACGATGTATGCCATGGCGAAGAATGTTGTAAGTCCTGCCATGATCTCGGTCTTGATTGTAGACCCACGCTCTGAGATTTTGAAGAATTTGTCCATGATTACTCTCCTTTTCTCGTTTTAGTATAATATAAACAAATACTTATCCATTCTATATCACTTAATGATACTTTTTCAACTACTTTCAAATAATTTCTTAATGTTCCTTACAAAAATTAAATAACATATAAACAAATAATAAAATAGTCCGGCCGGGTATTCCCCAATCGGACTATCGTATATATGTATTACTCTGTACTATTTTACTTTTTTGACAACAAGACCTCTCACTACTTTATATCTTGAACCTGATATCTTAACTATACCGGTAACTTCTGTGGCGATCTTGCCCTTCTTCACATAGTAGTTCTTGTGATTCTTAGGACTCTTTACTATTCCCGTCTTGCCTGACTGGAATACACCCTTGTAGATATAGCATTTAGCACCTGTTGTGGTACTCTTGAAGAAGCCTGTATAACCTGACTGGATTATACCTTTCTTTACATAGTAATACTTCTTATTCTTAGTGCTTCTGACAAGGGCTGTCTTGCTCTCTGCAAATTTGCCCTTTATTATGAGACACTGCTGTCCCTTTGAATTTCTGTAGAAACCTGTGTATGCTGTATAAATCTTGCCATTCTTTACAAGATATGTTTTTCCCGTCTTAGGGCTCTTTACAAGTCCCTTGTATCCTGTCTTTACCACGCCATTTACAACATAGTAGTTGACTCCGGCACTCTTGACAAATCCTGTGTAATTCTCCTGAACCACGCCCTTCTTATAGAAGTAGGTCTTTCCATTCTCCTTCACAAGACCATTCTTGCTTGTATCAATAGATGGAGTTGGGTCTGGTGTCGGATCTGGATCCGGTGTTGGATCTGGATCCGGTGTTGGTATTGGATCTGGTGTTGGATCCGGGTCTGGTGTTGGATCTGGGTCTGGTGTTGGATCTGGGTCCGGTGTTGGATCCGGATCCGGTGTCGGTGTGATATCCGCATCCTTGTAGAGATATGCGTCATCCCATGTTCCCCATGCCTTACCTGATGCGGTTGCTCTCATTCCGACAACAACCTCTGTTGTCTCTTCCACTGTAAATCTAATCTCAGGATGCTGCCATATCTTCCATCCCTGTGGAACTGCTGAAGCTGATGCAAGCTCTGTATCTCCAGCTTTTGCATACACCTCATACACATCGTTATCTCCATTTGCACCGCCCTGAAGATATGCGCTGAACATATACTCTCCCGGCTCAAGTGTGATGGTCTGATACATGTCATATGTGAAATCTGAAGCATTGTAGTAATGTGCACAGTATGCTCCGTTTCTGTAGTCTTCCTTTGTCTTTATTGCAAGTCCCTTGCTGGTATCTGCGATCGTCCAGCCCTCATTTCCTGACTCAAATCCAGGATTTACAAGGATGTTCTCCTTTAATATTGTTACATTGCACTGAACCTCGACAGTCTCATCATTTACTGTCACAGTTCCCTTTACAGTACATGTTCCTGCACCGTAGTTCTTTACCTTCTCAAGCGCTCCATCCTCCCAGGTGATGTCTGCGCTCTCTGAATTGCCATCATTGTAAGCTACTGTTGCTGCAGTCGGCAGAGCTACATTTGCAATATCTGTTATCTCGATCTCAACATCATCAACTGTTATTGAGACTACCTCTCTCTTGGTCTTTGTTCCTGTATGAACATATGCAAATGTCTTGAGGGACTCAAGTGGATGTCCCGTGAAATCGAACAGCGCCTGATTGTCAACCGCTGATCCGCCATACCACTTTCCTGCATCAGCTGCGTCATACTCTCCTGCGTAGGATGATGCCCAGCCTGAACCGTACTGCTCCCATGCCTCCTTGTTGGCTGCAAGGACGTCTGCTGCATTCTCTGCAGATGAATCATACACATTTACAGGAAGCCATGCAGGCTCCCAATAGAATACACCGATTCCTGAAGAACCTGTATTCTTTACTGCTTTTATAACGGAGCTTATCTCATTGGCCTGTCCCTGAACTGATAAATCATAAGTTGTAGAATCATCTTTACCTTTTCTGACAGTATTTTCATGTCCATCACCATCATCCAGTGTATATGCCCATGATGTCTCTGCCACCATGACAAGCTTGCCATATGTGTCTGCCACATTCTTGAGAACCGATGTGAGATTGTCTGTTGAGCCATGCCATACAGGATAGTATGATGATGCAAATACATCGTAGTCTACATTGTATGTATTAAGTCTCTTTGCAAAATTTGCGTAATTGCCACTTCTCTCAGGATTGGTGAAATGGATGGCAACAAGGATATTCTTGTCGATGGCTCTCACCGCCTCGCTTCCGGCACTGAAGATCTTTGCCATGTTTTCCCAGTTCGTGGATGACTCACCACATATTCCATTTGTCGTCTCATTTCCGATCTGAACCATACCCACATCAACGCCAGCATCGAGCAGAGTCTTAAGGCTCTCCGATGTGTATGACTTAACTGCAGCTGCCTTCTCGTCAAGAGTGAAGTCAGCCCAAGCCTTTGGCACCTGCTGCTTACCTGGATCAGCCCAGAAATCTGAATAATGGAAATCCACAAGAAGCTTTATTCCGGCTGCTGTTGCATACTGTCCGATCTTCTTTGCTGTCTCCAAATCATTGTTACCGCCGCCGTAACCGTTTTTGTCTGCATCATATGGATCATTCCATACACGGACACGAACATAATTTATTCCACATGAAGCAAGGAACTTGAAGTATCCGATATCGTCAAGCTCATTGCCATCGAAGTCATAATACTTAACTCCACTGTTCTTCAGTGACACATAGGATGATACGTCTACACCCTCGATAAATGACTGCTTCTCTCCGTTCAGATCTGTGTATGTGAGATCACTCACGCGGTCCACATATATTCCAGCCTCCACAGGCTCAACTACATCTTCCTCGTCTGTAAGCTTGCAGAGCTTTACATTGTCTATCTTGCCCCAATATCCCTTGGCAAGACTGCCCTTGAATGAAATGCTGACATCAGTTGTATCCTCAAGAACGAACTCTTCTGTCTCATTTGTCGCCCATGCATCCCATCCGGTCGTGGCTCCAACAGCCTGTGACTTATCAGCGACAGATACTGTGAGTCCTGTATCCTGTGCATCGCCCTCGACATCATACTCTAGCTTGTATGTTCCTGCAGGAACAGCCTCTACAGTCTGTGTGATGCTGACATCAGCCGCATCTGAAGCCCAGATATTCAGATAATATGTGGCGTTTACATTACTTCCACCATTTTTTACAACAAGCTCAGCTCCCGATTCACTCTCTATAGTCCAGTTACTGCTGTCACCTGTTTCAAAATCGCCATTTGCAACCTTGAGTGTGTCCACCCAGCTCTCCGCAGCCTTCGCTGTTATCAGTGAAGCTCCAGATCCAAAGATCTGCCCTACCATAAGCGCTCCTGCAAGAACTGCACAGCCAATCTGCTTTACAATTCTCTTTCTTCTCATATATGCCCTCCTAATAAGTATTATTACGCAGACGCATCCCAATGCGCTCCGCGCGGCGTCTGCATTATCACAAGGATTCCTCCTTGCAATAATAATGTTGATCAACAGTTGCGCAACCGTTTGTCCTCATATTGATATATTAACATATTTGAGTTCTGGTTACCATGTCGCTTGTAGACAATGTTTTTAAGAATTATTTGTGTATTTTGTATATGTCAAAGCGCAACTTAAGCGCAATTTGTGTGCAATTTTGTGCGCAACAGAATGATATTATGTTATGTATTTTCAAATATGCACAATAAATCCCAACGCTTATACAAAGAAAACGCCCTGTCCATGATATGTTATGTAAACTTCATATCATGAACAGAGCGTTTTAACGTATACACACTGTATTATTCTATAATGTAACTTGGAATGTGATGTATCCATCCCCGTCACATCTTGCTGTTATCCTACCCTTGTGAGACTCAACTATCGATTTGGCGAGAGAAAGTCCTATTCCCGAACCTCCGGTCTCCGAATTTCTTGAGCTGTCAGGTCTATAGAATCTCTCAAACAATATATCCTGAGAGCCCTCTTCCATGCCATCTGTGAGGTTTTTGAGAACAAACTTCACCTTTCTGCCATCACGCTTCAAGGATATACTTATATCCGCTGATTCAACAGCATACTTCATGGCGTTATCCACCAGTATGCTTATGAGCTGCCTGATGGAATTCTCATCTCCGACATACTTTATTCCATCTTCGATATCCGCGCTGATCTTCTTGCCTCGAACCTCCGACAGAGACGAGAAATGATCTATCACCTCATACGCCACATCAGACAGATCAAACTTTGCCTTCTCCTTCGGTTCAGGATTCTCATCCAGTCTGGAGAGAGCCACCATCTGATTTGTGAGCGCTGTCAGTCTCTTGACCTGATCCCTGGTGTTCTTCGTCCATTCACTCTCACCATTCACCATCTCTATAACCTCGGTATTTGCATCTATGATGGTTAGGGGTGTCTTGATCTCATGGCTTGCATCGGTGATAAACCGCTTCTGCTTGGCATAACTCTCAGCCACCGGCTTGAATATCTTCTTTGACCAGAACAGCACCAGCATTAACACCGCAAGGAATCCCAGAAGTGACACTCCTACACTGTATACCAACGTATTTCTGAACGACTCCAGCTCCTGACGGCAGTCGACAAATATTATCCTGGTTCCATCCTCACAGTCCGCTACCCTGTATCTGTATATATCCGTAAATCCACTGTCTGAACCGTCCCCAAGTATCTTCAAAGCATACGACTCGGCTTCCGATTCATCAACAGCAGCTATATTGTCAAGGCTGTAGGACTCAACAGCCCCATCACTTACGACCACAGAGAAATATCTTGTCTGAAATGGTGTCTCCGGTGAGAACTTATCATTGCTCTTGCCATCAGGCTTATCAGGTGGCTGGGAATCCGCATTGGTCTTAACCTTCTCTTTCAGAAAATCCCTGCGGTCAAACTGTCCATTATTATCCACCAGTTCACTTAAGGTATCATCCGCCCTTGAAACCATGCGGGCATAATTTGCTATGTTGAGAATGCTCATTATGACAAACAGCACTCCAAATGTGGATGCCATTGCCGCAAATATAAATCTTTTTCTCAGATTCTTTATCATGTTCTATCCTCTTCCTTATACTCAAGTGTGTATCCCTGATTTCTTACTGCCTTAATGGACACCCCTGAGCCTATCTGACTGAGCTTCTTCCTGATATACGAGATATTGACCCACACAACACTGATCTCCGTATCCGTGTCATAGCCCCATATCTTCTCCATCATAAGCTCTGCTGATATTATCGCATTCTGATTTGCCATCAGCAGTTCCATGATCTGATATTCCTTGTTCTGCAGCTTTACGCTTCCGCCAGATGAACTGAGCTCATAATTCAGGCTGTTTAACGTGCAGTCGCCATACTTCATCTCCGTGCTGACCGCCTCACTCTTTCTTCTGGTTATCGCGCGTATCCTTGCCAGGAGTTCCTTTGTCTCAAATGGCTTTGCAAGATAATCGTCCGCCCCCAGATCAAGGCCGTTGATCTTGTCATCAGTCTCAGCCTTGGCCGTGAGCATAATGACCGGAACATCGCAGCCCTCAGCTCTGATCTTTGACAGCACAGTAAAGCCATCCATCTTTGGCATCATGACATCAAGTATGACTCCGTCATACCCCTGCCATAATGTAATCATAGGCATCCTGTCCGTTATACACAGCGTCCACTGAGTAATTGTTATGCTTCAATATAACCTGAAGCGCGCTTGAAAGCGCTTTCTCATCCTCCGCAAGAAGTAATCTCATAATCTTATCTCCGTCTCACATTATTATGGTCTCCACCAGATATCACGCAAACCATCTATAATTCGTATTATACCCCTCAAGCTTAAATAAAGCTTAAACCTTCATGACATCAACAATTGTCTGGACAAGTCTGTCTATATCTATAGGCTTGGCAAGATGGGCATTCATACCCGCTTCCCTGCCTCCACACCGTCAGGCATAAGGTCGACCAAAAGCCCGGATGCCGATTCTATGTGTCCCTGCTCGTTACTAAGCTCGTTTGCGATCATCTGAACCGCAATTACATAGATTATATTTTATACAGTGCCGGATATCAACAGAAACAGACAATAAAAAAGCCCCACGGCCAGCTCAAAAGCCAACCGCAAGGCAATTATTCATATATTCAAATACAGGATATGATTAAACGTTCATCTGCTTAGCAACCTCGGCTGCGAAGTCCTCGTTCTTCTTCTCCATTCCCTCTCCGACCTCGAAACGAACGAAGCTGGCGATCTTGAGATCCTTGTTAACTGACTCAAGGTACTTGGCAACTGTCTGCTTGCCATCCTCAGCCTTAACGTATACCTGATCAAGAAGGCTGATCTCCTTAACCTGCTTTGAGATACGTCCCTCAACAAGACCATTGAAGATCTTATCTGCAACGATAACATCCTTATCAGCGATAGCAAGCTCTGCAAGCTGTGCCTTTGCCTCCTTTGAAAGGAAGTTGAATAAGAAGTTCATGTTGCTCTTCTTCTCTTCGTAGATAGCTACATCCTCTGCGCTCCATACGCCGTCAACAGCCTTTGCAATAAGCTTGTTAAGGATTGGCTTTGGAAGTGTATCAGGTGCATTAAGTGCACTGTCAACTGTGATCTCCTTAAGCTTAGCCATAGCGTCTGCTGAGATATCAGCTCTGCTGATGTACTGTGGGTTCATAGCTGCGATCTGCATAGCTACGTTCTTGAGTGCTTCCTTAGCAGCGTCATCGCTTGCGCCGTTACCAGCTACGATAACACCGATTCTTCCATTGCCGTGTAAGTAGTCAACTACTACATCGCCTGAAAGCTTCTGGAATCTACGGAATGATAACTTCTCTCCGATTGTTGCTGTCTTGTCAACAAGGGCTTCCTTAAGACCATTCTCTCCGAGAAGTGCCTCAACATCCTCGCCATCCTTGCCACCAACAAGTGATGAAGCAAGTGCCTGATCAGCGATCTGCTGAACAAATGTCTGGAATATCTCGTTCTTAGCAACGAAGTCTGTCTCTGAGTTAACCTCTACAACAACACCTGTTGTACCATTAACTGCTGCACGGCAGATACCCTCTGCTGCGATTCTACTTGCCTTCTTCTCAGCCTTAACTGCACCGCTCTTACGAAGTACATCTACTGCTGCTTCCATATTACCATCAGTCTCTGCAAGTGCCTTCTTGCAATCCATCATACCGGCACCTGTGAGCTCTCTTAACTCTTTAACCTGAGCTGCTGTGATTGCCATTTTATTTCTACCTCCGAATATTTGTTATAATTACTCCTCTGTAGTCTCCTCAGCCTCTGCCTCATCTACTGAATCAGCATCAACACCCTGCTGAGCCTCGATAACAGCGTCTGCCATCTTTGAAACGATAAGCTTTACAGCTCTGATAGCGTCGTCGTTACCAGGGATTACATAATCAAGCTCCTCTGGATCACAGTTTGTATCAGCGATACCAACAAGCTTAATTCCAAGTGACTGAGCCTCCTGGATACATATTCTCTCCTTCTTAGGATCAACAACGAAGATCATGTCTGGGATTCTCTTCATGTTCTTGATACCGCCAAGATTCTTCTCGAGCTTCTCCATCTCCTTCTTGATCTGGATAACTTCCTTCTTAGGAAGAACGTCAAATGTACCGTCCTGCTCCATCTCCTCGTACTTCTTAAGAGTAGCGATTCTTGTCTGGATTGTCTTGAAGTTTGTAAGCATACCTCCAAGCCATCTCTCATTTACATAGTACATACCGCAACGCTCTGCCTCGCTCTTGATTGAGTCCTGAGCCTGCTTCTTTGTACCAACGAAAAGGATTGTTCCTCCGTTTGCAACACAATCACCGATTGCATTGTAAGCATCGTCAACCATTCCTACTGACTTCTGAAGATCGATGATGTAGATACCATTACGCTCTGTGTAGATGTATGGCTTCATCTTAGGGTTCCATCTTCTTGTCTGGTGTCCGAAATGTACACCTGCCTCTAATAACTGCTTCATTGAAATAACGCTCATTTTTTCTACCTCCATGGTTAAAATCTTCTGCCGGCATCAACTCTTTGGACCACCCGAGCACAGGCACCACGCCAACTATCAACCAGCATGTATATTTGTTATGCGCACTCACGCAATCGACATTGTAACACAAAAAAAAAGTGCATTCAAGCACTTTTTTCTTGTGTTTTATATATTTTTATTTACTGATGACCTAAAAGGATCCACACTATTCCGCCGTTTGTCTCATTTCCGGTAAATGTGTATGTTCCAGGTACAAGACTCTCAGAATATCCCGATCTGAGAAGCCAGTCGTAATACTCATCTGCATCCCTGATGCCTATCTGTCCAAGCAACTGGCATATCTCGTATGCTGATGTGCCGGCTCCAAATGTGATCTCTCCGCCGCCATTGTCATACTTGATGGCACTCGCTTTCACAGCCTCTGTCGCCGCCTCGGTAGTCTTATTTGTGCTGCTTCCTGAACCGGTCTGCGAATTCTTATCCTCTGTATAGCCGTTGTCCTTGGCAGATGGAACTCTCTCTGTCTTATCAGAAAGACCTCCGTTGTTATCTGTTGTGCCGGTTCCATTTGACTTGTCGGAGCTTCCGGTCGTACCACTGTTGCTTCCGCTGCCGCTCTCTGCATCGCTCTTGCCATTTTCTGACTTGCCTGTCTCTGTTGTAGTCTTATCGGCATTGGCATTCTTTTCCGTGGTTACTTTCTGTGTCGTTGTCTTTTCTGTCGTCTTATCCTCAGTCTTCTTCTCTGTTGTCGTCTCTGTGGAAGAATCCTCTGTGCTCTTATCCTGCTGCTGACTTACGACCGCCGTCTTGCCCTGACCTGAATCAGTTTTTCCGGCATTTCCAAAATTAAACGCAACAGTCATGGTAAGTGCTCCTATCACCAGCCCTGTACCAAGGCCTCTGAAATAACTTTTTTTATACATAGCTTACCTCCCGGACTGATTACTGTTTGTCAGCCTCATTGATCTTGTCTATCATAACCTTAGCCTCTCCAACTCCTATTCCAAGTTTGTTTGCGATCTCCATGATGCTGAGTCCCTTCTTGTGCAGATCTGCAACCTGCGACTCTACATCTGTGCCTTCATCCCATATATCAACAACCTTGTTCTGAGCGGCTTTCTTCTTTTTTCTCTTCTTTGAACGATTGTTTCTAGATCTGGCAGCATTGTTATTCTCAGCGATCGCTGCGGCTGCCTTCTCAGGATTTTCAGCCTCTACCACTGTAAATGCACTGTCTGTTACCGGTGCATCCTCCACACTGACTGCTTTCTCGGCAGCCTCTGCATCTGCAGCAGCCTCAGTGCTGCTCTCTGACTCGGTATTCTCTTTCTGCGCTTCACCCTCGGATGTCTCCGACTTATCATTGTCAGCGATACCGTCTGTCTTTACGTCATCTTCTGCTTCAGCATCAGCTTTAGTCTCAGCTCCATCTGCTGTCTCTGTCTTATCTGCTGCCTGAGAATCATTTTCTGACTGAGCTTTCTCTGCATCCGGCTCAGTCTTCTCTGATCCGTTATCTGCCTCCGCAGGCTCTGACTCGGAAGTCTCTACAGTCTCAGGCTCATCGTATGTCACAGGCTCTTTCTCGCTGGTGTCATCCGGATCATATGCCTCGTATGCGTCCTTAAGGCTCTGGTTGATGTAATCTATCATCTGCTTCTTGGCCTTCTCTGACAACTGTTTCTCACAAGCCTCAAGCTCTGTCTGCATCTTCTTCTTTGCAGCCTCTATACCCTCCTCGTATGCCTTGACTGCATCATCTATCTTCTTCTGGGTATCAGCCTGGGCTGTCTCATTTGCCTTGACTGTGCCGGCTCTGAATTCATCCAGCTCATTCCTTGTGCTGTCCATGAGCTCACTCATTTCCTTCTTTGAACTCTCTCTCATCTCAGCAAGCTCTTTTTTCGATGACTCCCTGACCTCATCAAGGCCCTTTTTCATGTCTGATTTCACAGCTTCGCCCTGTTTCTTCAGCTCATTCTTCTTCTTCTCTACAAGGCTGTCACAATACTCATCAAGCTTCTTCTCCAGATTCTCCCTGCTCTCATCCATCACAGAATTCTCTGTATTCTCTTTTGGACCGTCAGTGAGGAAAAAGCTTACTATCACTATCGCTACACCTACTATCAATGTCACTATTGCCGGTATCATATACGTCTCTCCTTTTCGATGTATTTATAATTCTGTTCTCAGGCATTCTTCAGTTCATCAAACACCACATCATTCAGCACTTTTATGTACGTGCCCTTCATTCCCGATGATCTCGCCTCGATAACACCTGCGCTCTCAAACTTTCTGAGTGCGTTCACTATAACCGATCTTGTTATGCCTACCCTGTCTGCGACCTTGCTTGCAACCAGTATTCCCTCTTCGCCGTCAAGCTCGGAAAAAATGTGTTTGATCGCCTGCAGCTCTGAAAACGACAGAGTGTTGATTGCTGATCTCACTATGGCCAGCTTGCGGTTCTCCTCAGCATTCTCCTCATTGAGCGCCCGCATCATCTCAAGCCCCACAACGGTGGTTCCATATTCGCCAAGAATGATGTCATCTATATCGTACTCAGTCTGAAGTCTGTACAGAAACAGAGTTCCAAGTCTTTCTCCTGCTATATCAATAGGAAGGAGCAGACCATGATACTTGTCTATATCCTTTCCATCAAATCCAAGTGTCGTCAGATTAACGTTCTCCTTAGTGGACAGGACGAGAAGAAGACGCTCGTTGAGCATGTTGTCTATGAGACTTCCTACCTTACCCTCAATGAGCTCATGGATCTCCGGAATATCCTCTCTGTTCTTGAGTCCGAGTATCTTGCCCTTCTTGCTTATTACCATCACGTTTGAAGCAAGAATGTCGCTGAGCACATCACAAATGTCATTAAAAACAACCTTATGTGAATTGTTATTGTGCAATAACTTGTTGATTTTTCGTGTTTTATCTAACAATTGTACACTCATAAGTTATCCTCCATTTTTTTATGTAACAAAAAGTATCTTTTGCTCGAAATATTATGACTATTTGTGATTCTACCACAACAAGATTGACATAACAACCATATTTTATGTAAAGTTGTCCTAAAAACAAAGATTTAAGAAAGTGTTGATTTTACTGGATTTTTCAGCCACAACATATAGTGGTCAGTCTTTTTTTCGACACAATTTTAATAATTATGACAACCATACACTTCTTTTAATTTTTCTACAATTCAACAAAAAAACAGACAAATTCACTAATTGTCTCCAATTAGGAATCTGTCTGTCACATATCTTATATCTTAATTATTTATCAGCAGTCTCCGCCGCCTTGTTGTTGCAGGTATAACCACACTCCTGATCTGAGCATACCAGCTTATTGCCCTTTACTATCATGTACTTTCCACATTCAGGACATTTCTCATTGCTTGGCATTGCCCATGACATGAAATCACACTCAGGTGCATTGATACATCCATAGTATCTTCTGCCCTTTCTCGTCGTCTTGATGACCACGTCTCCGCCACACTTAGGACAGGTAACACCTATCTTCTCGTAGAACGGCTTTGTAAATCTGCACTCAGGGAATCCAGGACACGCTAGGAATTTGCCGTGAGGACCATACTTGATGACCATGTTTCGTCCGCACACGTCACACACTTCCTCGGACACCTCATCCTCTATCTTGATGGACTCAAGTTCTGCCTCCGCCTTCTTCACCGCCTCGTCGAGATCCGGATAGAAATTGCGGACAACCACTTTCCAGTCCACGGTTCCCTCTCCTATCTTATCGAGAAGGGACTCCATGTTAGCCGTGAAATTAACATCTATGATAACCGGGAACGCCTGCTCCATGCTCTGGTTAACCGCATCACCTATGGCTGTCACATATAACTTCTTCTGTTCCTTCGTTATATATCTTCTCGCAAGTATGGTCGATATGGTTGGAGCATAGGTACTTGGTCTTCCAATTCCAAGCTCCTCCAATGTCTTGACAAGCAATGCCTCTGTATATCTTGCAGGCGGCTGTGTAAAATGCTGTTTCTCCTCAAAGCCGTCAAGCTCCAGCACATCGCCCTCAGCAAGATTGTTGATTCCCGCAACTGTCTCTCCTCTGTCATTGTCCAGATTGTATACAGCAAGGAATCCGTCAAATGCTATCTTTGATGCGGATGTCTGGAATGTCGCATCGCCGCAGCTTACCTTTACACTCTTGACAGAATATACCGCCCCCGCCATCTGGCTTGCAAGGAAACGATTATATATGAGCTGATACAGTCTGAACTGATCCCTTGAGAGCTGTTCCTTTACCATGACCGGTGACAGAGTCACATCTGTAGGTCTGATAGCCTCATGAGCATCCTGTATCTTCTTATCTGTCTTGGCGCGTCCATTTGAATCGCCAATATATATATCACCGAAATTGTCCGTTATATATTTGTCAGCAGCAGCAACTGCTTCCTCTGATATTCTAGTGGAATCTGTTCTCAGGTATGTTATGAGACCTATCGTTCCACGGCCCTTGATATCAACTCCCTCATAGAGCTGCTGTGCGATCCTCATCGTCTTGGATGTCGCAAAATTGAGCTTCGATGAAGCCTCCTGCTGCAGCGTACTTGTTGTAAATGGCAGCGGTGCCTTCTTGTTTCTCTCACTCTCTTTTATGGACTTTACAACGTACTCTCCATCTTGAAGACCGCTGAGTATCTCATCGAGTGCCGCTCTGCCTGATATCTCTTCCTTATTCTTACCATCTCCGGTAAACTTGAACGTGATAGGCTTCTTGAGCTTGCCGCCGGTAAGATTCGCGTCCAGTGTCCAATATTCCTGCGGGATAAAATCATTTATCTCCTTCTCCCTGTCACACACGAGCTTGAGTGCAACAGACTGTACACGTCCGGCAGAAAGACCTCTCTTGATCTTTGCCCAGAGAACCGGGCTGATCTTGTAACCAACAAGTCTGTCGAGCACTCGTCTCGCCTGCTGGGCATCCACAAGGTTCATGTCTATGTCCCTTGCCTGCTTTATAGAATTCTTTACCGCATTCTTTGTGATCTCATTGAACGTAATTCTCTTGTAATCCTTATTCTCCAGCTTAAGTGCTTTCATCAAATGATAGGATATAGCCTCTCCCTCACGGTCCGGGTCAGTTGCGAGATAGATCTTGTCGGCCTTCTTAACCGCTTTTCTCAGAGCGGCAAGGATATCACCTTTACCCCTTATAGTGATATATTTGGGCTCGAAATCATTATCAACGTCTATTCCCATCTGACTCTTTGGCAGATCTCTCACATGGCCATTCGAAGCAATCACCTCATAGTTTGATCCAAGAAACTTTTTTATTGTCTTAGCTTTAGCTGGAGACTCAACAATAACAAGATTTTTTGCCATAGCTATCTGTCCTTTCTGTAGGTTTCCTGTAATTCTTATCATCCCAGAGCATCTTCCGGCAGTGTTCATTTTCATGGTCAGGCTCTGACATAATAATTTCTTACCAACTGTTTTATCAATCTTTTCTGTTCTAATTCATACAATATCTGAGTCACCTCAGACACTGAAATCCCAGTCTCGAAGCATATATCATCTATATGCCTTGATTCCAAACGTACACAACTATACACTTTTTTCTCTGCAGGCGCAAGTAAATTTTTGTTAAATGCCTTTGATTCAGCTCGGTTTATGCCCATTTCATCAAGTATATCCTCCACCTGTGTGACACACACCGCCCCCATTCTGATAAGTCCGTTACAGCCTCTGCTGCCCGAATCCGTGATCCTCCCGGGAACAGCATACACTTCCCGCCCCTGCTCCAGCGCCTGGTCCGCAGTGATCAGAGAACCGCTTTTTTCCCTCGCCTCAACGATGAGCACACCGGACGAAAGTCCACTGATTATCCTGTTCCTGTACGGGAATCTGAAAGCATCCGGTCTTATGTCAAGCCCACATTCCGACAGCACTACTCCGCCGCCATTTCTTATGTCGTGATATATATCATAGTTCTCCCTCGGATACGGAACATTTATACCACTTCCGAGCACAGCCACAGTCTTTCCTCCGGCCTTCATGGCAGCTCTGTGCGCAGCGCCATCTATTCCCAGTGCCATTCCACTGACTATAGTAACCCCTGATGCTGCAAGCTCCCCCGACAGCCTGTTGGCAGCTTCCCTTCCGTACACAGAGGCCTTTCTTGCCCCTACCACCGCAACCGCAGGGTCCAGATCCGCCAGCACATCCACATCCCCTGCTGCAAACAGAAGCATTGGGGGATCCGGTATATCATACAGCTTCCCGGGATACAGCTTATGTCCCGGATAAATATATGTAATGTCATTTCTTCGAAGCTCCTCTGCATATGCCGCAACTTTCCCGGCATCCCTGTGTTCAAGGAATCCGTCAGCCTGAGCCTGTGTGAGTTCATCCCGAAGCTGTTCCTCAGAAGTGTTCCACAGTCCTCTTATACCTCCGTATTTCATGGCAACGTTCATCTTCACAGTGTGAGTCATCTTGCTTATCATCCCAAACCAGAGATAAAGTAATTCCTCCGTCATGTCACACACCTCCCTGAATGTCCGCATTTCTGAAGAACACCGCTTCTCTCAGGTGTTTTATCCCGACCTCAGGATCTCCATCGAGATCCGCAATAGTCCTGGCTATCTTGAGTACCCTGTATGCTCCTCTCGCAGTCATATCCATATCGGCAAAACAATCCTCCATGAAATTCTTTGCCTCGCCGTCAAGTACTACATATTTACTGCATAATGACGAATCCATCTGGGAATTGAACCGTATATTTTCATCGCTGAACCTTTCACTCTGTATCCTCTGGGCCCTCAGCACACTCTCCCTCATTTCTGCTGAATTCTTCCCTGTCCGGCCACCAAATAACTGTCTGCAGTCCACCTTCCTAACATCCACATTTATATCTATCCTGTCAAGCAGAGGCTTGCTTATCCTGGCATTATAATTCCTGATCTGCCTGACCGTGCATGTACACCTGTTCATATCCGGGTACTGTCCGCAGGGGCATGGATTTCTCGCCGCAACCAGCATGAAGTCCGCAGGAAATCTGTATATTCCACCAAGCCTTGATATACTGACCTCACCGTCTTCAAGGGGCTGTCTCATGACCTCGAGCACGTTCCGGTTAAACTCCGGCAGCTCATCGAGAAACAGCACACCACCGTGTGCAAGACTTATCTCTCCTGGTCTCGGATTATGCCCGCCGCCGGACAGGGCATGCAGGGATATCGTATGATGAGGTGCCCGGAATGGACGGCGGTTTATTATATGACAGGATTCATCCAGAAGCCCCGCCACACTGTACACCTTCGTTATCTCTATACTCTCCTCAAGGCTGAGTCTCGGAAGTATCGTCGGGATACGTCTGGCTATCATGGATTTGCCTGCCCCGGCGGGGCCTGTCATGAGTATGTTGTGCATTCCCGCCGCGGCTATCTCCACTCCACGTTTAAGGGATTCATGCCCCATTACCTCAGAGAAATCCACTTCAGCTTCATCCCCTGACGTATCCAGCATGGCTTCTACATCAACATATTCAGGCTCTATGGTCTGTATACCACTCAAGTGATCGACCAGCTCTCCTATACTTGTGACCGGTATAACAGTCATCCCACGTATAATGGCGGCCTCCCTGGAATTCCCCGCCGGCACTATACAGCTCCTCACACCTTCGCTGTACGCAGAGTGAACTATGGGCAGCACACCGCTCACCGTATTCACATGTCCATCAAGCCCCAGCTCTCCAAGGATAAGTATGTTCTTTATATTGTCTGTTGGAATAACGCCCATGGACGCCAGCATACCCGCTGCGATGGGCAGATCGAAGGCAGTGCCTTCCTTTCTGATATCCGCCGGAAAGAGATTGATCGTTATTCTCTTCGGAGGAATGTTGAAACCAGAATTGCGCAGTGCAGTCCGGACCCGTTCTCCTGCTTCCTTCACGCAGGAGGACAGGTATCCGACCATATTCATAACGGGAAGCCCATCGTGTATATCCGTCTCCACTGATATGAGCGTCCCGTCGATTCCCTGTACAAGTCCACTTAATACTTTACTATACATAAGCAAGTGCTCCTTCCCGCTCTGCCGAGCAGCCTCTCCATCGGAGCACATATTACACTAAAAAGGATATCCCATAATCAAACACAAGTCAAACTCCATTTTGTATACCTATTTGGAATATCATATCCTTGACTTTTTCCTTTTTCTGCTGCCCTTAACCAGCTTCACCGAAGCCACCTTAAGCAGCACAAATGATGCTGCGAGATTCACACACACTGAGATCACGGCCATATGATCCACCACGAAATTCGTGTATTTACCGTATCCCGTCATGGTTTCCACCACAGATTCATCCTTGAGCAATCTGATGAAATTTTCTGCTATCCATATGGCAGGATTGACTGCATAGCACACTGCCTTTCCCATCATATAAGCAGCATAACTGCTTCTTGAACCGTCCGACATATACATCATGGATTCAAAAACGTTTCCTATCGCATATGATAAAAACACAACAGCCGCTATAGTCACTATGGTTGATATGGCCGCCGACACAGAAGTTCTCTTCACGCAGGAGTAAAATATTCCGATACTACCAACGTATATATCTATAAAGAGAACCATTCCAAGGTATTTGAACAGTTCGTCCCAGCCCATTCCTCCAACTATGAATGCAACCGCCATAAACGGAAGAGTTGCTATGACATACATTGCCGTGGTGGCAACTGCCGACAGGAGCTTTCCGGCAACTATCGATATAGGTCTTACCGGAGTCGTCAGCATGATCTCAAGCGTCTGTCTCTCCCTCTCACCGGATATCGAGGTGGATGTGATTATCGGAACTATGAGTCCTATTATGCACAGCTCACACACCGCAAGCACAGGAAACATCTGTGCAATATTTGAATAATATACCTGATATGCTGAGCCTCTGCTCGTCATGAAGAGCATTCCGACAACCAGCGCAAACAGGCAGTTGATGACTGTTATCGTCACGACCATTCTGGCACTTCTCGCATTTACCAGAATATCCTTCTTCAATATGGGATTAATAATTGTTCTTCGCGCCACGATTCTCACCTCCCGTAATCTTAAGGAACAGGGATTCCAGATCTTCCTTCTCCCTGAAAAACTGATGAACGTGCACACCGTTGTCCACAAGACTTCTGAGAAGCTCGGCGTCAGACTCCCTCGTGCCTGAATAATAGACAAGAATTTCTCCATCTTGTATACTTATGCGATCCACATTGAATCTTTCCTTCACAATGACAGATATCCTGTTGGCTGAGGCCTCCGCATCAAGTCCCAACATATATCCCTTTATCCTTACAGGAGGCATGTTTTTATCACCATTTACAATCTCATCCACGCTTCCGCTGGCCACTATCTTTCCGTGGTCTATGACACCTATACTCGTACACATCTCTGAAAGCTCCGGCAGAATATGCGAGCTTATCACGATGGTCTTGCCCATCTCCTTCAGATCACGCAGTATATTCTTCATATCATGTCTTGACCTTGGATCCAGACCCGAACTCGGCTCATCGAGCACCAGAAGCTCGGGATCATGTATGAGCGCTCTTGCTACACAGAGTCTCTGCTTCATACCTCTTGAAAGGCTGTCGACGAACTCGTCCTTTTTATCCTGAAGGGCGACAAGCTCCAGATATTTATCTGCGACCTTCTCCACTTCCCGCTTGCTCATGCCGTACATGGAGCCATAAAAATCCATGTACTCCATGACCTTCAGATTGTCGTACACACCGAAAAAGTCAGGAACATATCCTATCTTCCGTTTCACATCCGCAGGTCTGCCAAGTGCGTCTACACCGTCTATGGTGACCTTTCCCGATGTGGCTTTAAGGAGTCCGCACATGATCCTCATGGTTGTCGTCTTACCGGCACCATTTGGTCCGACAAATCCGAATATCTCGCCCTTATCAATATGAAGATTCATATGATCGAGCGCAACAAACTTTCCATATCTCTTGGTGAGTTCTTCTATATCAACCATTACCGGACACCTCCCCTCGCACTGATATGTGGAAGGTAACTGTCCACATAATAATCTCCCTGCTGAGGAGATATAAATCTCATAGCCAGGCATCCGTCCGACATATATTTGTCAAGTTCCTGCCCCTTTATGATCGTTTGTCCATCGGCAAATACCGTGTCATATTCACCGGTCTCTCTGTTGAGCATCTGCACTACGACCTTGTTCTTGCCGCTTCCCGCCTGGGTCTTATCGTATATCAGTTCCGTTATATCATCATTCTTGCCAAATCTGATGTTAACGTCCACGGTTTCAGAATACATCAACAGATCGTCATCACCATAATCTGATCCGCCGATTCCATTCTCATCCCTGTCATAAATGCTGTAATAATAAACTCCATCCACATCCTCATATTTAAGGGTATCTATGTCGTATACCATATAGCTGCCATAATTTTCCGTATCGGCATCACTCATCATATCCGGATCCCGCTGTATGGTTCCCCACACAGCCACAACGCCGTCATCTGCAGCGAGTCTACTGTACTGGGCAAGCCGGAGCTGCATGTAATAATTTCTGGACCATTCCGCCGACGATTCATCATCTCCGAAATAATCCTCACCATACTTCTTCGTGTAATATGATCTCATTCCGTCAAGTATGGAGCCGCCGTCAAATTTGTGGGTATTCTTCCTGCTTATCCGTATGGTATCTCCCGCTCTCAGGACATCAGCAACGTAATAATATCCCTCGGACATGACCACAAGATTCTCCACATCGTACGAGGTGTCATTTGTCAATGTTCCCTCAAAGCCATCTGTATATAATGTCAAATTCTTCCGAATTCTTCCAATATCGTTGCTTCCAGCAAAGCTTGCATTAGCTGATATAGTGCCAAATGAACGATTGCTGTAATAATTCAGTGTAACGCCATCTTTTCCATCATTTTTTACCGCATTGAGATTGTCATAAAAGCTGGATTCCATGGAATCATCCATCTCGATGTTGGAATATTTGCTGTTGATGTCTATCTTGTATTGGCCTGATCTGCCGCCTATTATATATGAATATGCATCCTCCCGCTTGGTATCACCGCTTATATCCGCAGCCACAAATGTAAGTCCGATAGGCTTTGTAACTCTGTACTTGAGGCTTACCATATATATGGCACCTGTACCGATAATTGCACATACCGGGATAACTCCCCATATGAGCTCCTTCTTTTTGAGCCTGCTGAGGACGATGTACGCCACAGGACCACACACAATGATATATATGATCAGCACGAGCATAATGACAACAGGTGACGGGGTGCTTCTCTTGTTGGCTGCATTTGCCACATCATATCCATAATATGTGCCACCATAATACCAGCCTCCATCGATCCAGTTCTGTGTCATATCCGTAAAGCCTGCCTCCAGAGCAGCCTGCGCCTGGGCAGTCTTATCCTTCTCATCCGTCTGTGCAAGCGAATACGGGAGCACCACGATCCTGCCATATCCCATATTCAGATAGTACCCATCTGAGCCGTCCAGCTCATGTACCTTCTGTGTGTCATTCACAGCGGAGACAAAATCGCCGTCAAAGCTGCTGAGTTCATTTTCATCTGACGACTTGGCCAGTATCATAGCTCCACCACTGTACACCCATTGTTTTATGGCAGCACTCTGCTTCTCTGACAATCCCGACAGATCATAATCATCCACCAACAGGTACTCTATAGCCTCCAGTCCCTCCTCGGACTCAGGAATGTCTGAGGGTGATAATGCAACAGTCTCTACCTTTGCATTATCATACACATTGTCCATGGAAACATCCTCTATATAAGACATGGCATCCTGTCTGTCACTAATCACTCCCACTGCGGCTACCATATCATTGCCCTCTATACTCAGCGAATCCCGCTCTGAGTACACCAGCACTCCGTCGCTGTCCTTGATCTCAACCTTTGCTATGCCGGAGCCCATATTGTCGACACAGAATTCCAGCGTTGTATTTTCACCCGCCTTGAATTCCACATCTTTGGCATATGTCATATTCTTTGTGCCAAAACCCTCGGAATAGCTCGTCTGCACAGACACATTTCCCGCAAAATCTGTGTCACACACAATATCCAGCCTGATAACACTGCCTCTGTCATTTACCGCATATCCATTGAGTCCATACTTTAGCTGTATATCAAAATCAGGGTTATTTTCAATTATCCTCTGTTCAACCCGTCCATATGCACTATCTGTGTTCGTTTCCGCCATAGCTGGACAGATCATACCTCCAAGCAGCATAAGTGCAACCGCACCGCCACAGGCAAGTTTCGCCGATCTGATCATAAGTCTTTCCTTCCAATTTGACTTTATTTTTTACACTAAACTTATAATAAATTCTGCCGGTAAATAACGCAACTTACACTTTCGTAAGGACACGTCAAAGCTCTTCCGGCATTCCCCGTCCGCGCAAAAAAAAGCTCCCCGGATACATCAAATATCATGTATTCAGGGAGCTGCTCAACTCTTAACTGAAATATACTACCTCTTCATCAGGTGCACTTGTGAGTGTGACCTTCTCTGCTGTGAGAACAGGTCCTTCACCTTCAAAATCTGGGTAATACTCGTAGCCTATCTTGGCTGTGACATCAACCCACTGTCTGTCCACAAGATTCTTAGCACCCTGATAATAGCACTTGAATCCGACAAACTGGATATCCTCAACACAGCATGTCATGGCGAATCTTCCAGGAACAAATGCATTGCTGCCGTACTGCTTTGGTCTAAATACCATGGCCTTGAAGTGGATCTTCTTGCCGTCGTATCTCTCTTTCATGTCAGATGCATCCACATACCAGATACCGAAATCGTCATCCGGCAGTTCTATCACATCTGCGCTCACATCGTATGGCAGATCCTCAGGTTCATTTGTCTCAGGTGCAATGGATCCATCTTTCATCTCAAAGATGATCTGTGCTCTTCTGTTCACCGCCTTGATGGATCTTCTCCACTCAGGGATCTTGGAATTCTCATCACATCTGTTGAAGATGACCATGTCCGCACTGTTGAACTGCTCAACCATGGTTGCCTTCATGTTCTGTGAGTACACATCGTATGTCTCCGCATTCACAAATGAGATAACCTGGACAACCGTCCATCCCTTTGGAACCCTTATCTCAAATATCTTATCGAGCTTCCACATACCATTGTACTCGATCATGACCTGTTCCGGATTGTATTTGTCCTGAAGGTCAAGGAGATGGTCTGTGGTGAGCTGATCTTCCTCTATGAACTCTGTATATATATTAGCCTTCTTCAGAGCCTCAAGATCATACTCCTCCTCTCCGTCCTCACAGACGAGAAGAAGTGTCTTGGCTCCACCTGTAAAGCCTCTGTCCATCAGGGTCTCCTTGGCAAATGTTGTCTTACCGCTCTCAAGGAATCCCATGAACACATATACAGGTATCTCTTTATTCTGACGTCCCATCATATTAACTCCTTATCATAGAACAACCTGCTTAAACCTCGAACAGTTCTGCAAGGTCGTCCTCCTTAAGCTTGCTTCCTATTACGCAAAGCTTACCAGTGATGTCAGCCTTGCCCTTTCTGACCTCAAACTCGCCTGGTACAAGATCAAAGTACAGCCACTCACCTGCATCGCTAGGTACGATACCCTTTGCTCTGAGGATAACACCGTACTTCTCTGTGTCAGCCAGAGTGTCAAGGATCTCTCTGAGTTTGTCCTCATTGTACTTGTGTGGTGTCTCCTTGCCCCAGCTTGTAAATACCTCATCTGCATGATGATGGTGGTGATCATGGTCATGGCAGCCACATGTACACTCATCACCATGGTCGTGATCATGATGATGATCGTGGTCATCGTGGTCGTGGTGATGCTCGTGCTCATCGTGGTCGTGATGATGCTCATGGTCGTCATCATGGTCGTGATGATGGTCATGGTCGTGACAGCCACATGTGCACTCATCGCCGTGGTCGTGGTCATGATCATGTCCCTTCTTAGCCTCATCCATCATTGTCTCCTCAAGAGACTTGTAGTTCTGCATAGCCTCTCTGATGGCTGCTCCATCGATCTCATCCCATGGAGTTGTAATGATGGTTGCATGATCGTTCTTCTCTCTGATCATGGCTACAGCCTTCTCTATCTTGTCCTGTGTAGTAGTCTGTGTTCTGCTCAGGATGATAGTGTTAGCACTCTCGATCTGGTTGTTGAAGAACTCGCCAAAGTTCTTCATATAAATCTTAACCTTTGACACATCGGCAACTGTTGTGTAGCTGTCGAGCTCTACATCAAGATCTCCTGATACATCCTTTACTGCCTTGATAACGTCAGACAGCTTGCCAACTCCTGATGGCTCAATGATGATCCTGTCAGGTGTGTAATCTGTGATAACCTGCTTAAGTGCAGTACCGAAATCTCCGACCAGTGAACAACAGATACAACCTGAGTTCATCTCTGTGATCTGAACGCCGGCATCCTTCAGGAAACCGCCATCGATTCCTATCTCACCAAACTCGTTCTCTATAAGAACCAGCTTCTCTCCCTTAAATGCCTGCTCAATAAGTTTCTTGATCAACGTTGTCTTGCCAGCTCCAAGGAAGCCTGAGATAATATCAATCTTTGTCATATCAATCACTCCTTAAACAAATTTATATTAAGACCATGTATACTAAATACACGGTCTTTGATATCTACATCCACATGATTATACTCGATTGCTTTTATTTTTGCAAGAAATCAGACATCATATGTGGATTATTGAGTATTTATTTCATGTGTACATCCATCTGATTAAATGGAATCTCTATGTCATTCTCGTCAAATGCCTTTTTCAGCTTCCACATGGCATCCCACTTGGCATCAAAGAACTTCTCTATCGTCGCATAGAACTTCACATACATATTGATCCCACTGTCTGCAAATTCATCTATATAGAACAGAATCTGCTCATCCGGAAGATAACCATCCACATCCTTAATGGTCTCAATGGTAACCCTCTTGACCTTCTCCATATCAGAATCATACGCAACAGAAAATGGTATATCCACCCTCCTCATATCATGCTCTGTCACATTCACAAGGGATGTGTTGGATATGTTGCCATTCGGTATGACGACTGATTTGTTGTCGAAAGTTATCAGCCTTGTATAGAATATGTCTATGGACACGACTGTTCCTTCGCAGTGGGTATTGTTCTCCACAATATAGTCACCGACCCTGAATGGTTTTAATATGAGAATCAACAAGCCGCCCGCAAGATTCGACAGACTTCCCTGAAGTGCAAGTCCGAGGGTAACCCCCGCTGTGCCTAGTATAGTTATAAATGAAGTGATCTGAAATCCCACAATGCTCGCCGCAGTGAGCACGATCAACACATTCAGAACAATCTTGACCGCAGATATGAAAAAACCAGCAACGCTTGGATCCAGCTTTGACCTCTCAAAACTCTTCCTGAGTATCCTGAGCAGCAACTTCACCAGCTTGAAGCAGACGACCATGAATATGACAGCCACAACTATACTGCCAAGCTTGGACATACACCAGTCTGTAAGCTTCTGGATATACTGCCCTACGATACTTACCTGATCCGTGGCCTCCTTCACCGCATCCCCGACCACACTCTCTGTGGTCGCAGTATCAGCCGCCATGTTATACAGATCACCAATCAATAGCATAAATGTCTATTCCTCCTATTTTACATGGGCAAACACTGCAAATGACAGTGCAGGAGCACTCACTTCTATCACGCCATCCGCAGCAGTCTTATATCCTTTGTTATTGTTGCCCTCGCCTCCGTATTTCAGGTTATCACTTGAGAAGATCTCTCTGTACTTTCCATCCGTCTCAACCGGAAGCTTATATCCTGTCACATTTTTAAGTCCGAAGTTGCAGACAATATACACATCATCTGCGACATCCAAACCATGTCTTACAAATGATATTACCTGTCCCTTCTCCTGTATATCAAGTGCACTGCCGGCAAGGTTCCTGCCATCACCGCACAGAGCATTCTTTGTATCGTATAATTTGTTGAGTTCCTTTATATATTTCTGAAAATAGCTGTTTGCATCGAACTCAAGAACCGACCAGTCGATCTGGGTTCTTCCGTCAAACCCGACAAATCCGCCTAATTCCTGTCCCATAAACGTCAGCTTTCTTCCCGGTAGTGACATGATGAGACCAAACAGAAGTCTGAGATCAGCATACTTGTCCTCATAGCCACCCGACATCTTGGATGCGTAACTTCCACGCTCATATGCAACCTCATCATGGCTGAGCGCCCATACGGTATCATCCTTCTCGTCAAATGGTATACCACATGTATAATCCATAAAGCTTCCTCTGTTCACTGGAGGTATCATCATGAAATCTGTCACTCTGGACACAGCTTCATTATTCCACCTGAGATCTGTCATGACAGCATCGCCTGCAGTGCCGAGGGTTGTTCTCAATGCTCTGATAAGTTCCTCGTCCTCCAGCCTTACTCCGTCCAGATGATATGTGTCTATCCAATATGCGATGCAATCCACATCCCTCACAGATACCATATCCATGATAACGCCTATTCCCTTGCTGTGGAAATGGTCGACCATAGCCATGAACTCCGTAGGTGTTCCAAATCTCGATGTCGGAGCGAACATTCCCACGGTATCATAGCCCCAGCCATTGTCATCTCTATATTCCATAAGTGGCATAAACTGTATGTAGTTGTATCCCATATTCTTCACGTACATGGCAGCCTCTTTGCCAAATTCGAGATAGTTAAGAGGATATCCATCTGAGTTTCTCTTCCATGTCGGCATGTGGACCTCATATATATTTACCGGGGCAGATACACTGCCTCTCTTCTTCATATATGAAGAGTCTGACCAGCTATACTCAAGCTTTGCAAGTACCGACGCATTTCCCGGTGCCACCTCATAAACCTCAGCGTAAGGGTCTGCAAATATATCTGTATTTCCATCTCTGTATAATGCCTCGAATTTGTATCTGGTATTCATGAGATCGCCCGGAATAAACAGCTCAAACATATCAGTGTAGTCAATCCTTCTCATAGGATTCACGCGTCCATCCCATCCGTTGAAATCTCCGACCACACTGACCCTGGTTGCCCCCGGCATATTCATGCAGAACGATACACCCTGTACACCATCGAGCGTGATCTGTCTTGCTCCAAACAGATCCTTTACATGGAAATCCGACAATATTCCATCGTCTCCATTTACCACCTTCATGACATTGACCGGATCCACGCTGTATCCGAATGAATACGGATCATAGAATTCAGCCGCCTGCTCGCCTTCTGTTATGAGCTTATATGCAAATGCCCCGCTATCCTCGATCTTCACTGTAAAAAATCCCTGTGAACCTATCTCGGTCATAGGATATTTAAATATCGGCTCGCCCGTTTCTTCATTTATCCTGAGAACAAACGCAGCCGTAGCCCTCGGAAGGTATGCATTTACATAGCAGTCATTAAGACACTGGTGCATACCAAGAATATGATGAGGGTTGCCATGCGTACCCCTTGTTATCGCTGCAACCTCATCTGATTTCAATACAAATATCTCCATAAAACCCCTTCTCCTAATGTTAGTCTATCTTGTGTATAAATATTCCGCTTCTGAGCTTTGGCTCAAACCACGTTGACTTTGGAGGCATGAGAAGTCCCGCATCTGCAATGTCGAACAGTTCAGTGATGGATGTCGGATACATCGAGAATGCAACCGCCATTCCTCCATCCACCAGACGCTCAAGCTCTGCAAGTCCTCTGATTCCACCTACGAACATGATCCTCTGATCAGTTCTCGGATCCTGTATTCCAAGTATCGGTGCAAGCACATTGTCCTGAAGTACCGATACGTCAAGTCTGCCCACGACATCATCCGGAACAATACCTTCTCTGACATCCAGTCTGTACCAGCTTCCATCCATGTACATTCCCACCTGTCCTTTGACCTGTGGTTCCACCGGAACATCACTGGCTGTCACATCAAATATCTTTGAAACCTCATCCATGAATTCCTGCTTGTCATGTCCGTTGAGATCCTTTACCACTCTGTTGTACGGCATGATCATAAGCTGGTCATGAGGGAAAAGTACAGAGAGGAAATAATTGAATTCCTCATCCCCGGTATATCCCGGATTCTTCTCTCTCATATGGATTCCCGCCTTGACGGCCGATGCCGCCCTGTGGTGTCCATCCGCTATATAGATATCGTCCACTCCTTCAAATGCAGCTCTGATGGTGTCTATATCTTCCTGGCCATCTATTATCCATACGTTGTGAGTGATCCCGTCAGGTGATGTGAAGCCGTACAACTTATCACCCTTCTTCACTCTATCGATGATCTCGTCAACCTTATCTATCGCTCTGTACGCAAGGAATATAGGTCCCGTCTGCGCTCCGCATGCCTCGACATGCTTTATTCTGTCTATCTCCTTGTCCTCTCTGGTATTCTCATGCTTCTTGATGACTCCATTCATATAGTCATCTATAGAAGAACATGCCACGAGTCCTGTCTGATGCCTGCCATCCATGATAAGCTCATAAATATAATAGACTGGTCTGCGCTCCATGATATATGTTCCATCATCTATCATGCCCTGAAGCAGCTGACCAGCCTTATCATATACACATGGAGCATATGTATCCACATCTGGTCCAAAGGATGTCTCTGCTCTGTCCACTTTCAAAAATGATAATGGTTCGCGCTTGACCTCTATCTCTGCTTCCTGACGGTTATACACATCGTATGGCAAGGCAGCTACTCTGCCTGCAACATCTGGTCTCGGTCTATAGGCTCTAAAACTTCTGATTGTTGCCATATTCTCTACTCCTGTCATAAATATTTTATTGTATGTGCCAATTAACCTCTCACAGCCTTGACAACCTTCTTGATCGAATCCTCATATTCCTCCTCTGATGAGTTCTCGAATATGAAGAGATCCTTGATGTTTGTAGGCGGATTGAAGTTCTGGCTGTTGATGTACTCATCCCAGTGCTCAAGCTTCCATGTATCTCTGTCTGAAGCTCTCTTGATCATTCTCTCATGACATACATCTTTTCTTGTATTTACCCAGATAACGAAGAGCTCTGCATCTTTCTCTGCAAGCTTAGCGCGAAGATTGTCAAGATACTCATCATCTCTGATCTCCTCTGTGAACGGAGCATTGATGAGAACTGTATCATTGTAATCCAATGCCTCAAATGCAAGATCCAGCACACAGTAATACTCGTAATCTCTGATCTCCTTCTGGAAGAAGTCTGATGAACGGTTGTACTCCTGTCCGGCAACTACAAATATCTGCTTTGAAAGTACGATAAGTGTATCCTTGTCAAGGTATACACAATTGTGAAGTGCCTTTGCAACCTGCTTTGAAATAAATGTCTTTCCACATGCTGGTGGTGATGTAACTAAAATAAGCTTCTTCATATCTATAAATGCCTCCATGTAAATGAAATCAATTTTTCTAATAGTTTATCACAATTGCTATTTGCTTACAACATTTTTTAACGTTAAATAAAAATAAAGAACAGCAAAGAACAATATACGTAAAAAACCGTCAGACCTGTTTTGCAGGCCTGACGGTTAAGATCATATCTCCCAACTGTATGTTGTTATATTTTTATTTTACTCTGATTGTACACTTTGCATACTTACCACTGCCATCCTTAGCCTTACATGTAATTACCGCACGCCCCTTCTTCTTACCTACTACTGTTCCTCTTGTTGTTACAGTAGCTATCTTCTTATTTGAGGAAACCCAGGTAACTGCCTTGTTGTTTGCAGTTGCAGGACCTACTGTTGCCCTGAGTGTTATCTTTCCCTTTCTCTTTATGGTTGCTGTCTTCTTGTTTAACTTGATCGAAGAAACCATAATAACTGAATTGATTGTACACTTGGCAGTAATATTGCTTCCGTCCTTTGATTTACATGTGATAACTGCCGAACCCTTTCCAACAGCCTTGACAACTCCTGTTGACGAAACTGTTGCAACCTTGGTGTTCGATGATGACCATGTAACCGCCTTATTGTTTGCCGCTGCAGGACCTACAGTTGCCTTGAGTGTGAATGTCGCACCCTTCTTGATAGTCTTGTTTGTTGCATTGAGCTTGATGGATGTTACAGGCTGTGAAACCGTAACAGTACACTTTGCAAGCTTGCCGCTTCCATCCTTAGCCTTACATGTGATAACTGCTGTTCCCTTTGATACTGCTGTGATAGTACCATTGTTTACAGTTGCTACCTTGCTGTTAGAAGTTGTCCACTCAACATTTCTGTTATTTGCGTTAGCAGGAGCTACAGTCGATGTTATTCTGCCCTGTTTACCCACAAACAGATTCAGTTTTGTCTGATTAAGTTTTATTCCTGTAACCGGCTGGTTAACTGTAAGTCTGAGAGCTGCCTTGGCCTTTCTTCCTTCAATGCCTTCGACAGCCTCGCATGTGATTGTCGCTGTACCACGGCCCTTAGCTACTATCTCACCGTTCTCATTTACTGTTGCAACTGCATCACTTGATGATGTCCACTTCAGTGCTGCACTGGCTGCATCCTCTGGATTGATAGTTGTATTTACTACAAATTTATCGCCAACATTTACTGTCTTGTTAGTCTCAGCAAGAACTATGGATGAAATCTGCTGAATAACAGTGACCTCACATGTCTTTGATATGTTACTTCCATCTCTTGCAGTACATGTTATTGTTGTTGTTCCGGCTTTAACACCTGTTATTGTTCCGTTTGATACTGTTGCAACACCCGGATCACTTGACTGCCATATAACATTTCTGTCATTTGCATCTTCTGGAAGTACGGTCTGCTTAACAGTTCCTCGTTCACCCACATACAAAGTGAGCTTCTCCTTGTCAAGTGTTATAGCACTTACATACTTCTTTACTGTAAGAGTGAATGATGTTGTTTTCTCACTTCCATCAGCTGCTGTAGCTGTGATAACTGTGGTTCCTCTGTCGAGGGCTGTTATCAAACCATCCTTGTCAATGCTTGCAACACTCTCGTCTGATGATGCCCAGATGACTTCCTGATTCGATGCAGTTGCAGGGGATGCAGTGCTTGTTACCTGCAGTGTATCACCAGCATATATTGTTGTCTTGTCTCTGTTTATTCTAAGGCTTGTAACTCTCTGCTTTACTGTAATGTTGCAATCCACATACTCATCATCTGAAATTGAAAATCTGATAACAGCAGTTCCTGCTGATCTGGCAGTAACTGTAGCCTTTGTCTTATCTGTTGAACTATATGACACCGAAGCAACGTTTGTATCTGACGATGTCCACTTCAAATTCTTGTAAATACTTGCATCATCCGCATCGATAACAGCCTCAAGTGATACTTTTCTGCTTTCCGTATCTGCTCCGAGCAGCAATTCTGCACTGTTCATATTGAGAGTCAAACCTTTTACAGGCGGCTGTACAGTCACATGACACTTGCCGTACACCTGCTCAGTATCAACAGATGTACATATGATATCAGCTTCTCCCGGATTGACTGCCTTCACATTTCCCTCGGCATCGACCGTAGCAATGCTCTCATTTGATGATGACCATACAACTCTCTGCTCCACTGCAGTATTTGGAGAAACCGTAGCAACGAGATTACTGCTTCCACCTGCAATGATCGTCATTCTAGACTGTGAAAGTGTCACGCTGTTTACTCTCTGTTCAACATTTACCTGAATTACTGTCTCTACATCAGGATTATCAGTTGATGTAAAATGAAGGAATGCGATTCCTGCACCTCTTGTTGTTATAGTCTTACTTGATGTATTAAACGACAAAACCTTATTGTTTTCTTTGCCATCCACATCAGTCACCTTACAAGTGAATCCTGATATCTCTTTGGACGCAAGACCATCCTCGGTAACACACTTTACATCCAGCTTCTTAGAGCCATTTCTTGGATATGTTCCACAGTCCATGTTGATGACTGCGCCATTCTCGTATGTTATCTGGTTGCCTGCATCATCCTTCTCGTTCTGATCTACAAGATAAAGTCCGGTAACAGGCTTGTGACACTCCATATTCACATATCCTATAGCACGATCATTCAGCAGAATGTTAATCTGAGCTGTTCCCGCCGAAACACAGGTCAGTTCTCCTGTCTCCCTGTCTATCTGTGCAACTCTTTCATTTGACGAACTCCATGTTATGTTCTTGTGTGGATTCTTTTCGTCATCCGTAGCTGTAAGTGTAGTCGTATCACCAACTCTGAAGCTGAGTGTAGAACTGTCTGACTTTACAACATTTCCATCAGTTGTATACCATACTGTGACCTTGAGCGGGTTAAGAATGTTGAGTGTGAACTTGACCTTCCCCATTCCTGCTCCTGTATAGTAATTGTATGTAATCTTCTCCGCATCCGGCTCCGCTGTAAATATATATCCATCAAGCTGTCCTCCAGTCACGGATGACGCCTCATTGCTGGCATCTATGCCCTGTATTCCTGCGTATCCTGTAGTATTCCTGTTTCGTTTATGAATTTCAACCCCATTATCATCCGTTAAAGGCTTGCCGTTGTTATCTACAGCAACAGGAAGTTCATAGTCATACCACGCCTTATGCAAACCATAGACTTTTGAAAAATCGCTAAAATCATAATCATAGTTCGTAGTATCAAGTGTTATATCCCTGCTATTCCCACTGCAACTGAACACACCATCATCGCCATAAAGTTTAGGACACACTGATATATCTATGGCCACAAGATTGTTGTTGTCAATCTCAAGTTCTTTAAGGTCAGGATGACCATCAAGCTTTATACCCTGGATATTATTGTCTGAAATATAAAGCTTCTCCAATAAACTGTTTGATGCTATATCAAGCTCTGCAAGAGAATTTGATGATGCGTCAAGATTAACCAGATTGGTGAGAGTAGATACATCAAGCTTATTTATGCCAGTATCCTTGACATAAAGCTCTCTAAGTGCTGTATTCGCAGTAAAATCCACCGCACCCAGAACATTGCTGCTGACATCAAGGTAGCTAAGACTTGTGTTCTTTGACACATCTATTGATGTAAGTCTCGTGTTAGAACAATCAAGTGTTGTAAGCGCCGGGGTATTGTCTATGTTCAGCTCAGCCACATAGCTATTTGAACAATCAAGCGAACCAAGGACTATATCACCGGATACGTCAAGCTTGGTAATTGACGAACGAACAACAACTCCACTGTCGCTCTTTGCTCCAGCACAATAAAGATTCTTAAGCTTCTCATGACCTGACACATCAAGGACAGGCAGTGAACGCATGCTGTCACAATAAAGTGTTGTAAGCTCCATGTTTGAGCCAAGATCAAGTGTTGATATGGTGGTTCCACTTACGCCAAGCACCTTAAGCCCCTTCATATTGCTGACATCTATCGATGAAAGGTTTGTTGAATTGGCATTGAGCAGTACAAGATTATTGTAATCAGCCAGAGATGTAAGGCTTGTGATCTTGTTTCCACTTATATCAAGATATGTAAGTTTCTCTGCACTTACCGGCAATGTCAGACTGTCTATTCTGTTACTTGAGACATCTATATATTCAAGATTCTCAAGATTCTCTATATCAAGATTCCTTATAGACTGCTCATTACAATCCAGCTTTGACAGATTGGTGAACAATTCTACGCCATTCAAACTTGATATAGCAGGAGAACACTTCGAAACATCTATAGATGTTACATTCGCGATCTCCGCATCTGACAGATAACCATTACTGTCTTTATCGAAATTACTCGACACATAGCTTCTAAACGACGAATCCGTAAACGTGTCAGCTATGGATACGCCATCATCCGCTGCATAAACCGGGCCAACACTGGCCAGTGACTGGACAATCATCGCTGCACTCACAGCCGCTGCCAGCCATCTCTTCCCTTTTCTCATAAAATACCTCCCTTAGTAATTCATGGTTTATTTACAATTAATCTAATTTTAGTATACCTGTTTGTGCAATGTCAACATAATGTTATCAATAATACTGCATAATATAACGCCATGCAAAACAAAAAAATTGCCGGAACATGTTCACTTCATAGCAGCAACATTATCCCGGCAAATCTTTATGATATTGTTAGCACAGACACTTCAAATATCCATATAATTTATTACTTCTTTGTGATATATCCCTTAGCCTTCAGAAGCTCTGCACAGAGAACTGCACCACCTGCAGCACCTCTTACAGTGTTGTGTGAAAGGCCAACGAACTTCCAGTCATATACTGAATCCTCACGGAGACGTCCAACGCTGATACCCATACCTTTCTCGAAGTCAACGTCCAGAGCAACCTGTGGTCTGTTGTCCTCCTCAAGGTACTGGATAAACTGCTTTGGTGCACTTGGAAGACCAAGCTCCTGAGGCGCGCCCTTGAAGCTTGTCATAGCCTCGATAAGCTGCTCCTTTGTAGGATTCTTTCTGAACTTTACGAATACAGTTGCTGTATGTCCGTTGAGAACTGGGACTCTGATACACTGGCTTGTGATAGTGATTCCCTCTGCAGGAACGATCACACCATTCTCCTTGTCTACCTTACCCCAGATTCTGAGTGGCTCCTTCTCTGACTTCTCTTCCTCACCACCGATATATGGGATGATGTTGCCAAGCATCTCAGGCCAATCCTTGAATGTCTTACCTGCTCCTGAGATTGCCTGATATGTGCTTACGATAACCTCGTATGGCTCAAATGGCATCCATGCTGTAAGTACAGGTGCGTAACTCTGGATTGAGCAGTTAGGCTTAACTGCAACAAATCCTCTCTCTGTTCCAAGTCTCTTCTTCTGGAACTCGATAACCTCTGCATGGTCTGCATTGATCTCTGGAACCATCATAGGAACATCAGGAGTCCATCTGTGAGCTGAGTTGTTTGAAACTACAGGAGTCTCTGTCTTGGCATAAGCCTCCTCTATAGCCTTGATCTCATCCTTTGTCATATCTACTGCTGAGAATACAAAATCAACTGTGGCAGCAACCTTCTCTACCTCATTGACATTGTATACTACAAGCTTCTTAACTGCCTCTGGCATCGGTGTATCCATCTTCCATCTGTCACCAACTGCCTCTTCGTATGTCTTGCCTGCGCTTCTTGGGCTGGCTGCAACTGTAACGACCTCGAACCAAGGATGGTTCTCAAGAAGTGAGATAAATCTCTGACCTACCATACCTGTTGCGCCAAGGATACCTACCTTTAACTTGTCACTCATTTTTCTTCTCTCCTATTTATCTTTTATTACTTTATGACTCTTACCTTAACAACTCCCTCGATTGCTGAGAGTTCTGCGATGTCGTCTGCTGTTGGCTCTACACCGATATCAAGGATAGAATATGCGTAATCGCCCTTTGCCTTGCTGATCATTCCTGATACATTGCCGCCCTTCTTGGAGAATACTCCTGTGAACTGGGTGAGCATGTTAGGGATGTTCTTGTGGCAGATAGTAACTCTGGCTACATCACTGCACTGTCCCATGTTTACGTTTGGATAGTTTACAGAGTTCTTGATGTTTCCATCGTTGATGTATGCCTTGATCTCCTTACAAGCCATAACTGCACAATTGTCCTCTGACTCTGCTGTTGAAGCTCCAAGATGTGGGAATGCTACCACGTTCTTGTAACCTGCTATAGCTGGGTTAGGGAAGTCTGTCATATACTTTGCAACCTTGCCTGAGTCGAGTGCCGCCTTCATATCCTCATCGTTGACCAGTACGTCTCTTGCGAAGTTGAGGATCTTCACGCCGTCCTTCATCAGTGCAAATGCATCTGCATTGATCATTCCCTTTGTGCTGTCAAGAGCTGGAACATGAACTGTTATATAATCACAGTCTCTGTAGATATCCTCTACATTTGTGATGTGCTTTACATCCTTTGAAAGTCCCCATGCTGCATCTACTGACACATATGGATCATATCCGTATACCTGCATGCCGAGCTTAAGCGCAACATTTGCAACCTTTGCTCCAATGGCACCAAGTCCGATTACACCGAGCTTCTTGCCAAGGATCTCATTGCCTGCGTAGTTCTTCTTCTGCTTCTCCACCATCTTGGCGATATCTGCCTCAGCGGCATTGTCCTTGACCCAGTTGTAACCGCCAACGAGATCTCTTGAAGCCATGAGGAGTGCTGCTACTACAAGCTCCTTAACACCATTTGCATTTGCTCCTGGTGTGTTAAATACTACGATACCCTTCTCAGCGCACTTATCAAGTGGAATGTTGTTGACACCTGCACCTGCACGGGCTACTGCCAGAAGGTTGTCTGACAGCTCAAGATCATGCATGGATGCACTTCTGACCAGAACTGCATCTGCATCTGCGAAATTGTCTGTTACTTCATATGTATCAGGTAAAAGCTCCATACCGCACTTGGCGATAGGGTTTAAGCAATTAATCTTTACTGACATGTCTTTTTCTCCCTTTTCTATTACTATATATTACTTGTTCTCTGCCTCGAACTTCTTCATGAACTCTACAAGCTTCTCAACACCCTCGATAGGCATTGCGTTGTAGATAGATGCTCTCATACCACCTACTGTTCTGTGACCCTTGAGGTTGACAAATCCAGCCTCTGTAGCCTCCTTGACGAACTTTGCATCAAGGTCTGCGTCACCAGTTACAAATGGTACGTTCATGAGTGAACGGTCTTCCTTTACTACAGTTCCCTTGAAGAGCTCTGAGCTGTCGAGGAAATCATAGAGGATCTTGGCCTTTTTCTCGTTGTGAGCCTTCATAGCCTCAAGGCCGCCCATCTCCTTAACCCACTTGAATACCTTGCCACAGATATAGATGCCGTAGCATGGAGGTGTGTTGTAGAGTGAGTCTGCATCTGCCTGAGTCTTGTACTTGAGCATGGTTGGTGTAAATGGCATTACGTCATCTCTGATAAGATCCTCACGGATGATAGCCACTACTACGCCTGCAGGACCAACGTTCTTCTGAACTCCGAAGTAGATCATACCGTAATCCTCAACATTTACAGGCTGTGAGAGAATGTCTGATGACATATCTGCAACAAGTATCTTGCCCTTTGTGTTAGGAAGTGTGTGGTATGTTGTTCCATATATAGTGTTGTTATGACAAATGTATACATAATCAGCATCGTCATCTATTGGAAGATCTGAACAATCTGGGATATATGAGAAAGTCTTGTCTGCTGATGATGCAACTGCAACTGCCTTTCCATATTTCTTTGCTTCTTCGTATGCTTTCTTTGCCCACTGACCTGTTATGATGTAGTCAGCTACGCCATTCTTCATGAGATTCATTGGAATTGCTGCAAACTGCTGTGAAGCTCCTCCCTGAAGGAAAAGCACCTTGTAGTTGTCAGGTATGTTCATGAGATCTCTGAGATCCTTCTCTGCCTCTTTGATGATATTGTCGAAGGCTTTAGATCGATGGCTCATCTCCATTACGCTCATGCCTGTTCCCTTGTAATCAAGCATTTCTTCTGCTGCCTCTTTTAATACCACCTCAGGAAGAACTGAAGGGCCTGCTGAAAAGTTGTACACTCTTGCCATTTTTGTTATCTCTCCTTCTTTTTAGTTGTGACGATGATTTTGTTTTAATGTATGTAAGCCTGTGTTTCGCTGCCTATATCGTTCTGCGGAGCGCTCCCGCTCGTCTCCTCCTGCAGCGGTACTAAGGTGCCGCCTACAGCGCCACCTAAGGACCGGCGGAGGAGAATGTCCTTCGAACGATATAGGCAGCTAAACACAGGCTAATTTACTTTATTTACGAAATCATCTGTTTATGACCTAATAAAATGTGTGCGAGATATTTTACTTAACAAAAATGTCCTTCGTTCCCATTTATATGAAAATTCTGACTTATCTTTGTTCTTTTGGTGTATCCCGCTTGCGATTAACAAGTTATTTTTACTAAATTCTTATATTATCAAGTAAAACAACTTTATTATCGCTTATATCCCTGTACTATAGCACTCTTTTCGCCTGTCGGCAAGTAGGGATTATATATATAAGCACCATATCTATGTTTTGTACGCGCACAAATATGGTGCCTTTCCGAGCTTATATTGACATATATTACATATCGTCCTCTGAGAAACAGGTGTCGATGGCTGCTCCCGGAGCTACCATTGGCCATACCTTGTCGTCTCCCGCTATTGTTACATCTATTACCACAGGTCTGCCTGCTGTCAGGGCTGTCTTCATTGCTGCCTCGAACTCATCAAGGGTGTTGGCTCTGATTCCCATGGCACCAAGTCCCTCTGCTACCTTGACGAAATCTACCGAATCGTCAAGCACGGTGTTGGAATATCTGTGGTCATAGAACAGTGTCTGCCACTGTCTTACCATTCCAAGTACGTGGTTGTTCAGGACTACCTGGATGATAGGCACGTTGTATCTCGCAGCTGTTGCTATCTCGTTCAGATTCATTCTGAAGCATCCGTCACCGGCTATGTTGATGACTGTCTTATCAGGTCTGCCGTACTTTGCTCCGATAGCTGCGCCAACACCGTAACCCATGGTTCCAAGTCCGCCTGATGACAGGAATGTCCTAGGCTCCTTGAATGTATAGTTCTGGGCTGCCCACATCTGATGCTGTCCGACATCTGTTGTGATGATCGCATCACCCTCTGTAAGCTCGTAGATTTTCTTGATAGCTGCAGGTCCGTTCAGTGTGTCAAAGCTGTACACGTCAGGATTCTGCTTCTTGAGGTCTTCGATCTCAGACATCCATGTCTTGTTGGACTGGGCGGCAAGCTTGCTGTTGAGGAGCTTCAGGACCTCCTTTGCGTCGCCGACTATGCTGGCATTTGTAGGGATGTTCTTGTCTATCTCAGCTGCATCTATATCTATATGTATGATCTTTGCATTTGGCGCGAACTTGGATGCATTTCCGATAACTCGGTCTGAGAATCTGGCACCAACAACGATCACAAGATCTGCCCTTGACACACCGAGGTTGGACACCTTTGTTCCGTGCATACCGATCATGCCTGTATATCTCTCGCTTCTTCCGTCAAATGCGCCCTTGCCCATAAGTGTATCGCACACTGGTGCATCCACCTTATCTGCAAATTCTGCAAGCTCTGCTGATGCGTCAGAGATGATACATCCGCCACCTGCCATGATAAATGGTCTTCTTGAAACCTTGATCATCTCAAGGACTTTGTTCACATCCTCCTCGCGGATGGTGTCTGTCTTTCTCTCGATGACCTCCGGTGTCTCTGGTATATACTCTGTCTCCGCTGCGGTTACATCCTTTGTTATATCCACAAGTACCGGGCCAGGTCTGCCGCTCTTTGCGATCTTGAACGCACGTCTGATGGTCGGTGCAAGATCATCTATGTGCTTCACGATAAAGCTGTGCTTGGTGATAGGCATAACAACACCTGCAATGTCTACCTCCTGGAAGCTGTCCTTACCGAGCATATTTACACCTACATTTGCTGTTATTGCCACAACAGGAATGGAATCCATGTATGCTGTAGCTATACCTGTTACAAGGTTGGTGGCACCCGGACCTGATGTGGCCATACATACGCCGACCTTGCCTGTAGCTCTGGCATATCCATCTGCCGCATGGGCAGCCCCCTGCTCATGTGATGTGAGCACATGGTTGATCTCATCCTGGTGCTTGTAGAGGGCATCATATACGTTGAGGATAGTTCCTCCCGGATAACCGAACACGGTGTCAACGCCCTGTTCTTTAAGGCACTCTATAACAATTTCAGAACCTGATATCTTTGACATCTTACTTTCTCCTTTTCCCTTAATTGTGATCAATTAATTCTTTGGCACCTCAAGAACAGCACCTCTGTTGCCTGATGTAACCATAGCTGCGTATCTTGCAAGATAGCCTGTTGTAACCTTTGGCTGTCTTGGCTTCCATGCAGCCTTTCTCTTTGCAAGCTCCTCGTCTGAGACATCGAGCTTGATGCTGAGGTTGTTGATATCGATCTCGATCATATCGCCTTCCTCAACAAGAGCGATAGGTCCGCCCACAGCAGCTTCAGGTGATACATGTCCGATGGACGCTCCACGGCTTGCTCCTGAGAATCTTCCGTCTGTGATAAGGGCAACTGATGAACCAAGTCCCATACCAGCGATGGCTGATGTAGGGTTGAGCATCTCTCTCATACCAGGGCCTCCCTTTGGTCCCTCGTATCTGATGACTACCACGTCACCCTCTACGATCTTGCCGCCCTTGATAGCTGCGATTGCGTCCTCCTCACAGTCAAATACCCTTGCAGGGCCCTTGTGAGCCAGCATCTCAGGCACAACTGCTGAACGCTTTACTACAGAGCCGTCTGGTGCAAGGTTACCCTTGAGTACAGCCAGACCACCTGTAACTGTATATGGATTGTCCATAGGTCTGATGACCTCAGGATTCTTGTTTACACTATTGGCAACAGCCTCTCCTATTGTCTTGCCTGTAACTGTCATGCAGTCCTTGTTGATGAGTCCTGCATCTGCAAGCTGCTTGATAACCGCATACACACCACCGGCCTCATTGAGATCCTCCATGTATGTGTGGCCTGCAGGAGCAAGGTGACACAGGTTAGGTGTCTTTGCGCTGATCTCATTTGCAAATGAGATATCAAAGTCGAAACCGATCTCATGTGCGATGGCTGGAAGGTGGAGCATAGAGTTGGTTGAACATCCAAGTGCCATATCAACTGTAAGAGCGTTGATGATTGACTCCTTTGTGATGATGTCTCTAGGCTTGATACCCTTTCTGTACATATCCATAACTGCCATTCCTGCATGCTTTGCAAGCTTAAGTCTCTCTGAATATACTGCAGGGATTGTTCCATTTCCAGGAAGTCCCATTCCAAGAGCCTCTGTCAGACAGTTCATAGAGTTTGCTGTGTACATACCTGAACATGATCCGCATGTAGGACATGTCTTGCACTCATACTCGTATACATCCTCCTCAGTCATGGTTCCGGCTGCGTATGAACCTACAGCCTCGAACATGCTTGAAAGACTTGTCTTATTTCCCTTTACGTGTCCGGCAAGCATAGGGCCGCCAGATACAAATACTGTTGGGACATTTACTCTGGCTGCTGCCATGAGAAGTCCTGGAACGTTCTTGTCACAGTTAGGGATCATGACGAGCGCGTCAAACTGATGTGCTATAGCCATAGCCTCTGTTGAGTCTGCGATCAGATCTCTTGTAACCAGTGAATACTTCATTCCGATGTGTCCCATTGCTATACCATCACACACAGCGATCGCCGGAAACATAACAGGTGTACCACCCGCCATGGCAACTCCCATCTTTACTGCCTGTGCTATCTTGTCCAGGTTCATGTGACCTGGAACTATCTCATTGTATGAACATACGATACCTACTAAAGGTCTCTCCATCTCTTCCTTTGTCATGCCCAGTGCGTTGAACAGAGATCTGTGTGGTGCCTGCTGCATTCCAACCCTAACATTATCACTCTTCATCTTATTCTCCTCCAATAATGGTCCTTTCTATATTCTCTCACAGATAAGATCACCCATCTCGGAACAGCTTACGAGCTGTGTTCCCTCTGAGTGGATATCTATTGTTCTGTATCCGTCCTTGAGAACCGTCTTTACAGCGTTCTCAACTGCATCTGCCTCCTTGTCGAGGTCAAATGTGTATCTGAGCATCATTGCCGCAGACAGGATGGTTGCTATCGGATTCGCCTTGTTCTGGCCTGCTATGTCAGGTGCCGATCCGCCTGATGGCTCATACATACCGAACTTTGTCTCGTTAAGTGATGCAGATGAAAGCATTCCGATAGAACCTGAGATCATGGATGCCTCGTCTGAGAGGATGTCTCCGAACATGTTCTCTGTGAGAACCACATCGAACTGTGCAGGATCCTTCACAAGCTGCATCGCACAGTTGTCGACGAGCATGTGTTCAAGCTCAACCTCAGGGTAATCCTTTGCCACTTCCTCAACGACCTTTCTCCAGAGTCTTGATGAGTCAAGGACATTGGCCTTGTCAACGGATGTGACTTTCTTTCTTCTCTTCATAGCTATGTCAAATGCCTTGATGGCTATTCTTCTGATCTCGTTCTCATTGTATGTGAGGGTATCAACGGCTGTCATAACTCCGTCAACCTCCTCTGTGTGTCTCTCGCCGAAGTAGAGACCACCGGTGAGCTCTCTCATCATCATCATATCAAATCCGCGCTCTGCGATCTCAGCCTTAAGTGGACATGCCTCCTTCAGCTCATCGTAGAGATTGGCTGGACGAAGGTTTGCGAAGAGGCCAAGCTCTTTTCTGATCTTCAGAAGTCCTGCCTCCGGGCGGAGATTTGGAGGGAGCTTATACCATGGTGATGTGGATGTATTTCCTCCGATAGAACCGAGGAGAACTGCATCCTTTGACTTTGCAACTGCCACAGCCTCGTCTGTGAGCGGTACGCCTGTTGCATCTATTGAACATCCACCCATGAGGATCTGCTCATAGTCAAATGTATGTCCGAACTTCTCTCCAACTGTATCGAGAACCTTCATAGCCTCTGTGACTACCTCAGGGCCGATACCGTCGCCTTTTATTACGGCTAAATTACACTGCATTTTTGTCTCCTTCCTGTTTTGCCTTTCATGATATATCTTCACTCTGGCCAAACATGCTCATACTCTATTTATTTTTATTATTGATATAGTTGATGAGTCCCTCGCTCTTGATGATCTCCTGCATGAATGGAGGGAATGCCTGTCCCTTAAATTCTGTTCCCTGGGTTCTGTCATAGATCATACCGCTGTCGAAGTCGATCTCCACATCATCTCCCGCCTGGATAGCCTCTGCTGCCTCAGGGCACTCGATGATAGGAAGTCCGATATTGATGGCATTCCTATAGAAGATTCTGGCAAATGTCTCTGCGATTACGCAGCTTATTCCTGAAGCCTTGATGGCTATAGGTGCATGCTCTCTTGAAGATCCGCAGCCGAAATTCTTTCTTGCCACCATGATGTCGCCTGGCTTTACGCGCTTAACAAAATCCTTGTCTATATCCTCCATACAGCTCTTTGCAAGCTCTGCAGGATCTGATGAATTCAGATATCTTGCAGGGATGATTACATCTGTATCTACGTTGTCACCATATTTGTGTACTGTTCCATGTGCTTTCATACTCTATATCTCCTTATAAAATATTCTGTAATAAACTGAATCCTATAAACCGAGTTCGTCAGGGCTGCTGATCTTACCTGTGATGGCTGAAGCTGCTGCTACAGCAGGGCTGGCAAGATATACCTCTGAGTCTACATGACCCATACGTCCTACGAAGTTACGATTGGTTGTTGATACAGCTCTCTCTCCTGCTGCCATAACGCCCATATGTCCTCCAAGACATGGTCCGCATGTAGGAGTTGAAACCACTGCTCCGGCCTTGACAAATATAGTCATGAGGCCTTCCTCAATACACTGAAGGTAGATATCCTGTGTTCCTGGGATGACGATAACTCTGACACCGTCAGCAACCTTTCTTCCCTTGATGATATCTGCCGCAATTCTCATATCTGATATACGTCCATTTGTACATGAACCGATGACTACCTGATCGATCTTGATATCTCCGACCTCATCGATAGTCTTTGTATTCTCTGGGAGATGAGGGAAAGCAACTGTTGGCTTAAGCTGTGACAGGTCGATGGTGTACTCTGCATCGTATACAGCATCCTCGTCTGCCTCATACTTTGTATATGACTTTGTGCTGTGCTCCTTCATGTACTCCTCTGTAAGCTCATCGACAGGGAAGATACCATTCTTAGCACCTGCCTCGATGGCCATGTTCGCAATTGTAAATCTATCGTCCATTGTGAGGTTCTTGATTCCCTCTCCAACAAACTCCATAGACTTATAAAGCGCACCGTCAACACCGATCATACCGATGATGTGAAGGATGACGTCCTTACCACTGATCCACTTTGCCTTCTCTCCAACGATGTTGAACTTGATGGCTGATGGAACCTTGAACCAGGCCTTGCCTGTCACCATTCCTGCTGCCATATCTGTACTTCCGACACCTGTTGAGAATGCACCGAGTGCTCCGTATGTACATGTATGTGAGTCTGCTCCGATACATGTCTCACCAGCCACGATAAGTCCTTTCTCCGGAAGGAGCGCATGCTCGATACCCATTGCTCCGACATCGAAATAGTTCTCGATCTCATTTGCCGCTGAGAACTGTCTTACACACTTACAGTGCTCTGCACTCTTGATATCCTTGTTAGGTGTGAAGTGATCCATGACAAGTGCTATCTTCTTCTTGTCAAATACTTCCTTCTTGTTGAACTTCTCCATCTCGTGAATTGCGACCGGAGTTGTTACGTCATTTCCTAATACTAAATCCAAATCTGCCTCGATAAGCTGTCCTGCTTCAACTAATGGCAGTCCTGCATGAGCAGCTAAAATCTTCTGAGTCATGGTCATACCCATATTTATAGTCCTCCTATCATTTGTTTCTAAATACAAATTCTTACTCTTGATAATATCACTCATCTAGGTATAATTACAATATATATATAGAATAGTTGTTATAACCTGGAGGAATATCATGATAAGTAATCTGAACAATTACGTTATTTTTCATACAGTTGCCAAAGCCGGCAACATCAGCAAAGCTGCAAATCAGCTCTACATCAGTCAGCCCGCGATCAGCAAATCAATATCCAAGCTGGAAGCAGAGCTTGGCACTGCACTCTTTTCCAGAAGCTCAAAAGGTGTCACCCTGACCGAAGAGGGACAGGTTCTCTATGAATATGTTGAGAGGGCATTTGACTCTCTGAATATGGGTGAAGAAAATCTGAAGAATTACAAGGAGCTTGGAATCGGCCACATAAGGATCGGCGTAAGCACATCTCTGTGCAAGCACATACTACTGGACTATCTGAAGGACTTCATCAGGGAGAATCCCAACATCAAGTTCAGCATAGACTGCCACTCAACCGTGAACACCATCAAGCTCCTCAGAAATGAGGATATAGATATAGGCCTGATCTGCAACACAGAGCTTCCAAAGGGAATAGTCTACTCTCCTGTCAAGGAGATACATGACGTATTTGTGGCAAGCCCTGAATATCTGGATAATTTCTACGAACGTACAAATGGCAGAGATCAATACAGCTTTGCCGATGAGCTTCCAGGCAACATCAAGGGTAACATTATACCACTGCTTAACTCAGGCTTAGTCTCTGCCACACATGACGATGCAACAGATCAAGTTGTGGGAAAAAAAAGCAGAGATACCGGACATTCATCCGGCGTCTCTGCTTCTACCACTATTCATAACTCAAGCAACTCATGTATGTCCAATATATCAACAGTCAACATCCTTGAAGGCTCCAACCTCATGGTTCTGGAGGAGGCAAATGTAACCCGTACCCACGTGGACGAGTATCTCCGCTCACAGGGCATAAGCTGCAGCCAGGTACTTGAGATCAACAACATGGATCTCCTCATCGACTTCGCCGCCATAGGAATGGGCGTCGCAAGCGTGGTCCGTGAATTCGCGCAGGAACAGCTGAGCTCAGGAGTCATCACCGAGCTTCCTCTTAACACTCCTATTCCAAGCAGAACTGTCGGATTTGCTTACTCGGGAGTGAAGAACCAGGGTACGGCTATGAGAAAATTTATGGAATGGGTAGGGGTGTGATTACATGCTTCTGTTTACTGTCCCACCTCAGCATAAACAGCATGATGCATATTCCAAACAGCGAAACCAGTGCGCCAGCCATAAGCCCAGGTGTTCTGTATGCAATTTCTATATCGTGACTGCCCGCATATATCCGGACACCCATATTGCCTCTACCAAGGCGAATTTTTTCTGCCGGCTCTCCATCCACATATATCTTAAACCCATCATCATATGGATATGCGATATACAGGATACCTGGATTTTTCACATCCACACTTCCATAGAAAGTATTCTTTCCAAATCCTGTGCACTCAAGCGGACTATCGAGTATCTTCTCTTCTGCTTTCTCAAATTCATCTGCATTGTAATTGTATACCTTTACAAATCGCTCACCAACACTTCTTGTTTTAGAGCTGGTCGCACCTCCTATAGTTATCCTGACATGTTGTCCTTTCTTTACGAGGCCGACATGTGACAGCTGTTCTGTAACATATGACCCATTCGATGCCCTGAGCTCTCCGTCCACGATCATCTCCACATAGTGATCACGGCTATCCTTACTGTAGACATACATATCCATATCAGATTCAGCATCAAACTCATACCGGGTCATCGGCACAAATGCATTTGACGTTCTGTATATGCAATAACCCACTGATTCCTTAAGTGTGTCCTGATTGAGATAAGAAGTACTCCAATCCGATATATCAATCTCTGTAAATACATCTGACGACAGACCACAGCCACTCTTCATAAAATCATTCTGATTTTCAAGAGGTGTCCTGTCTGCTTTCCAGTCTACGATACCATCATCCAACATAAATCCCATCATCTCAGGAGTTTCTGCTTCATACAGATTGTATACGTCATTCTCAGCAACAAGGTTATACCCTGCGTAAGTACCATTCTCCGGACTCAGCACATATCTGACATTGTACATGAGCGCTGTAAGCGGTGTAGTTCCCGAATATATATATTCAACATTGTCAAAGTGGGCAAGTCCCATACTGGAAAACGCTCTGATCGTATTTCCATTTGCCATGGATGAATACCAGTTTGTCTGAGAATATGGCGCATAATTCTCATAAACCATAGCGCTCTTTCTGGTGCCATTTTCTGTATCCAGGGAATTGTATACTGATTCCCACTGATCTAGTCTTACAGCATCTGTCAGAAGACAGTCCTCCGTCTTGCCCGGCATTACATATAATGCATTTCCCATAATCTCAGCTATCCAGCAGCCACAGATAATGCACACAGCCACTCCCGGCTTTATGCTTCCTCTTCTGCAAAGCACGCACAGAATGGCTGCAAATGCCAGCATAAGCATAAATATAACATAGCCAAGCGGGGTACTCATCTCTCTGCTGTCAATAAGACTTGCCACAAATATTACGCCTGCCACCGCAGTACTTACAGCAATATACCTCAGTCTCAACTTAGCAAGATTCATGAGAATTCGATATGTTGCAACAATTAATATAAATGTTAATATGAATGCAAACCTGTTTCCAAGTCCATGTGTGATCGTCATGCCATGGAACACATAATTAAGCGGGAGATAGTTCAGGGCGAGCACAAGCACGGCCATGGCTATACAGTATTTCACCCTCGTCTTCCAGTCACTCACATAAGACAAAAGAAAAAGGCAGGCAGCAAATACAACAATACTTCCACAATAACTGTTATTGCTGAACATAGATACACATTCCAGATCCTTCAGTGGATAGAACGAGGATATATACGCTCCAAACTGCCCCCACATCTGTGTTCCTTCAAGTCCCATATCAGTCACCGAAGACGCAGCTCTCATGACCACCAGTCCGGCAGGGATCAGAACCACTCCTGCGAGTAGAGCAGATAGCACCGAGCAGCCAGCAAACGAAAGTCCTCTGCATAGGAAATCTCTGACATTTTCCCGTTTTTCCAGCAAGAAATATATCACGGCAAACACACATATATAGAATGAAAAATAGAAATTGCATATGATAGACGCTGCCAAAGACAGCGTGTATAACATCCATCCTTTTCCATCTGACAGATGCTCTATGCCAAGTGCCACTATCGGAAGCAGAATAAGCCCATCAAGCCATATAATATTATGTCCATATGCAAGGACATACCCGGACAGTCCATATGCCATACTGCATGCCAGCTCTATGAACGTTGCAACTGTCTGGCTGTACCCATTCTCTATATTTTTCTTATTGGTATGTCTGAAAAAGTAAAGCGCCGTGACCGGCAGGCAGGCGGATTTTATGATGATAAGCAATACCATGGAAAGTTCCAGCCTGCTCTCTCCCAACATCAGAACGATGATATTGAACGGGCTCAGGCAGTAATACAGTGACTCCTGTACAGCATCGATTCCCATTCCCATCGACCAGATAAAGCTTCCTTTGCCACCTCCCGAAATCCATTCAAATAACATATGAAACATATTCTTATACTGCACATATGCATCATACGTCAGAAAACTTTTATCTCCGAACGGATATGCTTTCTGCAGAATCAGAATTACTGTATATATCAGAAATGTAACTAAGAATACAGCCGCATACAGAATCCCGCTCTTTTTATGTTTGTTTACTTCTCCTTGCTTTGTACCCATATCAATCCCCACTTAATTTATTGCGCTATCTGTTCTATGCAGCCTGTACCTTCTTTTTCCTGCTGCGTCTGAGATTCACCATGTATAATACAACTATGAGCCATCCTGCTGCAGATAACATAAGCCCTAGCTTAAAGCCATATGTTACATACCTGAATTCTATTGTATGTGTTCCTGCTGTCAGCTCCAGACCCACAAGCGCACCGTTTGCCAACGGTGTTATATCGGTCTTATTTCCATCAACATACGCTGTAAAGCCTCTGTAATAAGGAATTGATGTATACAATATACCATCCTCCTTTGCTGTCACCGTACCCTTTACATATGTAGATGTCACTGTGTCAAGTGAAAGTGTCCTATCCTTAATTGATTCCTTGCATTCCTGCATCTTGTCATCGTGATATTCATAGAAATCTATACACGTTACTCCTTTTTTAAGGACTGTGGACAGATTGACTGCCTGTATCTCGACCTTCTGCCCACTCTTCAGCTCGCCGAGATCAAGTACATCCTTTGGTGAGGGATAAGCGTCATACTCATTTATATCCGCTATCACATTTCCGTCTACAGTTACAATATTACACAGCTTATTTGCATCCTCAAGGCTCACATACAGATGCATATCCCTCGGAGCTGTAAACATATAAATCTGTGTGGCATGGTAATCTTCATCGAGTGACACATTCATGTATGTATAAGCATTTTTATCAGTCTTTCTCTCCAAAGTTACTCCATCCGGCAAGACCTGTCTATCCGGAGTGCATCCTCTATATTTCACATCAAAATCAGTCAGTTCATCCGGTGAAACATGAGTGAACACTCCTTCAACTCCCGACACATCTTTCACGAATTCATTCTGCACCTCAAACGGAACTACGTCTGACACATTCCAATCTTTTATACTGCCATCTGTAGAAAAGCCCGCTCCCACAGCATAGTCTGTTGTATACCATGCAATCTCATCATCTATATCGTACACATCGTTTTTCAGATTATAACTTTGCTCCTTTGTATATCCACCATAATATGCATCTGCATCCGATAATACATTTCTTACATTGAACATAAGCGCAGTTACCGGTGTAGTATTTCTGTATGCATATGTAGCGCCGTGTTCCTGATACACCATTCCAAGCGCATCAAAAAGCCATGTCACTTTTGTATTTATGATTGAAGAGAATATATTAGTGTCTGAATAGACTGTATTATTTTGTGACAAAATCCAGGATGTCTTTCTATTAAGATCACTGTTGTCCTTTTCATTATATATGGCTCTCCATCCGTCAGTCCCGCCTAGATGCTCCTTGCCCGTAGTATATGCATCCGTATTCACATATACGGCATTGGATATCAGTTCCACAAAAAGTATTACTATAAAATTCACAATCAGAGAATTTATCTTTATGCTGTTTCTGGCCTGCAATACAAATACCATAAACAAATATATAATAAGCAGAATCGTGACCATATAGCAGACTACATTTTGCACCTCATTGTTTGCCAGAAAAACGCCCCCAAGGAAAACCAGAAATACAACTCCGGTCAGTATCCCTTCCCGAATCCCCGGCTTCGTCCAGTTCACAGCACACTCAAAAGCTGAAACAATAAGAAGTATGACAAGAATAAAAGCATATCTGTAAGAATATAGATGTGGATATGTGAACCCATGAAGAACATACAGTGCCCCTGTCAGATTCAGACAGGCAACAAGCAGCGCTATCTCCACCAGTCTCTTAACTCTTGCCCGAAGCTGTATATTCCTGTTAAACACATATACAACCGCAAGGAAAAGCAGAGACAGTCCCATATACATATTCCTTGCATACAGAGTTCTTCCAGCTATATCTATATCATGTCCCCAGAAAAAGCTCTGGAACAAATTTGCAAAATTACCAAACTTGCTAAATGGTATATCTTCTGTGAGTGAACTTGCACCTTCTCTTCCAACTATCGCAAGGAAACACGGCACAAGTACAACACATGCACTGAGTGCAGCCGTCATAGATGTGAGTGCAAACTTCACTCCACGCTTCCAAAACATTTTCCAGCTATCCTTTTTCACATCGATAAACCATATCACAGCTATCATAGCCACAAACCACGAAAAATAGAAGTTGAATACAAATGACATGAAAAGCATCACAAAATAAAGTCTCACATCACCGCCCTCAATAAGTCTCTCAACGCCAAGCATCATAACAGGCACGAGAAGAAGGCATATAAGCCAAATGAGATTATACTGATATGCAAGCATATAATCGCACATGGAATAAGCCATTCCCATCACAACACAGAGTATGTCATTCAGCCATCCGTGCTGCATTTTATTTCTGCTGGTATGCGATAAGAAATAGGTCATAGTAACTCCGCAAAGTCCAACCTGAATACACATACTGACGATCATTCCCAGCTCCATATGTGAACCGCCGAACAAAACTGCTATTAGATTGACAGGACTTGCCAGATAATAAAAGAAATTAGTATAGAAATCATATCCTAGTCCCATGTCCCAACTGAAAAAAATTGATTTTCCCTGTCTTATCCTGCCTGATAATTCCACAAAAAACGCATAATACTGGGTATTAGAATCTCCAAGCAGTATAGTATTCTTTCCAAATGGATAACAGTCTGTCATCATCATATGTATCACTATACATATGATAGGAATCAGAAATGCCATTCCATACTTAACAATTTTTCTTGACCTGATTTTCTTTTTTTCCATAATTACTCCACCACTCCATATAACTTTGTATTTTTCCTTTTTCGACAGCATGTTGCATTATAAGTATCAATAACATAAGCAAGACCGCTGATATACTTATTCTCCATGACCAATGCTGAATCTTTGTCCCCTTATATTTTACAACAACTTTACCTGCCTCTGGCGAAACTGATATTTCTACCAATCCATCATTTAGACATTTGCTTACCGTCAGTTTCCGTCCATCAGCCATTATTGCTTCATATCCCTTATAATAATACTTTGGAACTATGCACTCCCCCGCAGTTTTACCCGCATCAAACTCATAGCTTCCGTCTGATCCATAGCGCCCCCGTATGTAAGTATCTTCGCACTTTACCATCCCGCTGCTTTCTGCTCCGACAGATGTTGCAAGATCCCCTTCTGCTGGAAGCCACTCCCAGAACCCTATGCTGTCTGTACTTCCTGCATTATCCGCATAACCTTCCGGATAGTTCACATAGCCACCAAGTTCTATATTCCATACCATATTCAGGCTAAAAATACCGATAAGTATGCTTCCAGCCGCACATAAACATGCATTTCTTCTGTATGATGGCAACAGCTTTATTATATCCACTGACTGAAGTGCAAGACCAAGTGCCACAAAGAATTCTGTGAACATATTCAGCCTCCACGGAAACTGTATACTGACAAATGGAGTTCTGTCGATAAGTTTCCATGGAAAAATCTTTGTCTCGCATACAAGAAGCACCGCCGCTGTCACAAGGCACATCAAAGCCTTTTTATTATATACTTTTTTATATATACTGACAAATACCATAAGTGCCAGTATTCCAATCTCAATGAATGCAACCGAATACTTTCCACTCACTATCGCGAGCAGTGTCTGAGTCTCCTCATGTGTGTAAAATGCCGGTTCATTGCTTACATAGAACCTTCCATCTGCAAATTGTTCAAGTACAGGAAGCCAATAATAACATGTAAGTACTGCACACGCAAGAGCTTCCATACACACAGCCCCAATAAGTCTTCTGCAAGCCGCAATTCTTTTCCATCTCGCACACACCCAGATTATTCCCATTACTACACATAATACAAAGCTTATCGTGTGTGAAAGCATAAGACACGAATATGATACACATAAAAGGCCTTTTCTACTGTGTCCCATCTCAGTCAGGTCGTAAAGAGCAAGAAACGCCAGTGGAATAAATACCATGGCAGCAATTTCGCCAAGTGCAAATCTGGTATATACATCCTCAAGATGATAATGTCCCATTGTGTAAAGCACCATAGTGACAACACCCGCGCAACGGCTTCTGCCAATGCTCCGCCCTGTATAATACGCAGTAAGTCCCGTACATATCATCAGTACATATATATATATCTTCATTGCAATCTCCGGTGATGCCCCCAGAAGTCTGAAGAGAACGGCTGGCAGCAAGAACAAATCAGGGTAAAATATTCCCATACCGTAGCCATACCCTTCCAACATAGTCTGATATATATATACAGGGTATCCCTGCCCTGACTTTAGCGCTTTGAGGATACTCTCCACCCTGAGCATATGAACCTGCTGGTCATCACCGTATGGCAGGCCTGTCTTAAAACAAGGGATCATACATACACCACTTATCAGAAGCACCAGCATTGCAATTCCCAGAATCTCTATTCTGTTTTTCTTTTTTTCTATCACGCAGAATCTCCTCCCGGTCGTCAAAGCTCTGCCACATCATCCCCGGCAGTCAGTACGCATAAATATAAAGACAAACGGGGACAGGTATGGAATCTACTCTCACCTGTCCCCGTATTCTCAGTCATCTAAAACTGTTTATGACTCCTGCACATCTGTGCTATTTTTATTGGTATATCACCGGATATAATCCGTGTGACATGATTTCATCTTACTTAAAATACTCCACACCACTCTCGAATATCTTCTGGTTCTGGTCGCCGTATACGTTTACAGCTACAGCCTGTCCAATACGCTCCGAGTGACCCATCTTACCAAGGACACGTCCGTCTGGGCTTGTGATACCCTCGATCGCATAGTATGAACCGTTGACGTTGTAGTACTCGTCCATGGTTGGGTTGCCGTTCATGTCGACATACTGTGTTGCAACCTGTCCATTTGCAAAGAGCTTCTCGCACCATTCCTTGCTTGCAACGAAACGTCCCTCACCGTGTGAGATAGGAATTGTGTATACTCCGCCGAGCTCTGCCTTCTTCAGCCATGGGCTCTTGTTTGTTACAACCTTGGTGTATACCATCTTGGACTGATGACGTCCGATGCTGTTCATTGTCAGTGTAGGTGAATCATCTGTCTGTGGTCTGATCTCGCCGTAAGGCACAAGACCGAGCTTGATGAGTGCCTGGAATCCGTTACAGATACCAAGTGCAAGTCCGTCCCTCTCGTTCAGGAGCTTCATGACTTCCTCGGAGATCTTCGCATTACGGAATGCAGTTGCGATGAACTTACCTGATCCGTCTGGCTCATCACCGGCTGAGAATCCGCCTGGGAACATGATGATCTGTGAATCGCTGATTGCCTTTGCAAATGCGTCAACAGAATCTCTGATTCCCTGTGCTGTCATATTTCTGAATACTATCGTCTGTACGTCTGCGCCTGCTCTCTCAAATGCCTTTGCTGAGTCATACTCACAGTTTGTACCAGGGAATACAGGTATGAATACCTTTGGCTTGGCAACCTTGTTCCTTGATGTGTAAACTGTCTTGGCGTCGAAGAGTCCAGTCTTGATCTCTGTCTGTGGAACATTTGACTCTGTTGGGAATACCTTCTCAAGAGTCTTTGTCCATGCTGCAAGAGCCTCGTCCATAGTGATCGTGACATCCTTGTATGTAAATACAGGCTCCTTTGTAACCTTACCTATCTTCTTGACAGGAATTCCGAGCTGATCAAGATCTGCTGCCTTAACCTCAAGAATGATAGCGCCATAGTTCTTGGCAACAAGATCCTTCTTGCTGACTGTATCCTCAAGCTCAACACCGAGCTTATTTCCAAATGCCATCTTGCTGACAGCCTCTATGATACCGCCAAATCCAACTGCGTATGCAGACTGGATCTTGCCCTCCTTGATCTTCTTGTTCAGGAGGTCATACATGTACAGAACATTCTCATATACAGGTATGTCGTTCTCGTCTTTCTCTATATCCATCTCCACAAGAACATTGCCTGCCTTCTTGAGCTCAGGTGTCACAACGTCCATGTAGCTTGCCACGTCAACTGCAAATGATACAAGTGTTGGAGGTACATCTATATCATTGAATGTACCTGACATACTGTCCTTTCCACCGATAGACGGAAGTCCAAGTCCTATCTGAACATCATATGCTCCGAGGAGTGCTGCCAGTGGCTGTCCCCATCTGTATGGGTCTGTTCCAAGTCTCTTGAAATATTCCTGGAATGTAAGTCTGATCTTGCTTACATCTCCACCTGCTGCAGCTATCTTGGCTGCTGATGTAACAACCGCATATACTGAACCGTGATATGGGCTCCAGCTTGACAGATATGGGTCAAATCCGTAGCTCATCATGGTGATAGTGTCTGTCTTACCCTTGAGTACAGGCAGCTTTGCGATCATTGTCTGTGTAGGTGTGAGCTGATACTTTCCACCGTAAGGCATTGTGACTGTTCCTGCTCCGATAGAGCTGTCGAACATCTCCACAAGTCCTTTCTGTGAGCACACATTCAGATCTGACAGTGTATCGAGCCATGCCTTCTTGACATCCTCAGGCTCCTTAACTGAAGCAAAGTAATTATCTGCCTTGCTTGGAACTTCAACCTTGACCTGAGTCTCCTGATGAGCACCATTTGTGTTGAGGAATGCACGTGAGATGTTCACGATGTCCTTGCCTCTCCACTTGAGGATAAGTCTAGGCTCCTCTGTAACCTTTGCAACTACTACAGCCTCAAGGTTCTCCTCCTCAGCGTATCCGAGCATAGTGTCAACATCCTTAGGATCGACAACTATAGCCATACGCTCCTGGGACTCTGATATTGCAAGCTCTGTACCGTCAAGACCTGCGTACTTCTTTGGCACCTTGTCAAGATCTACCACAAGTCCGTCTGCCAGCTCTCCGATGGCAACTGACACACCGCCGGCACCAAAATCGTTACACTTCTTTATAATAGATGAAACCTCTTCTCTTCTGAAGAGTCTCTGGATCTTTCTCTCTGTAGGTGGGTTACCCTTCTGAACCTCAGCACCACATGTCTCGAGTGAGTGTGATGTGTGAGCCTTGGATGAACCTGTTGCTCCACCACAGCCATCACGGCCTGTACGTCCGCCGAGCAGGATGATTACATCTCCCGGATCAGATGTGAGACGCTTTACAGCACGTCTTGGAGCTGCACCCATAACTGCTCCGATCTCCATTCTCTTTGCAACATAATCTGGATGATATATCTCATTTACAAGGCCTGTTGCAAGACCGATCTGGTTACCATATGAGCTGTAACCGTGGGCTGCTGTTGTCACGATCTTACGCTGTGGAAGCTTGCCCTCCATTGTGTCCTTGAGAGACTTTGTAGGATCAGCTGCACCGGTAACTCTCATAGCCTGGTATACGTAACCTCTTCCTGAGAGCGGATCTCTGATAGCACCGCCAAGACATGTAGCAGCACCACCGAATGGCTCGATCTCTGTAGGATGGTTGTGTGTCTCGTTCTTGAAGAATACGAGCCACTCTTCCTCTACTCCGTCCACAACTACAGGGACAACTATGGAACATGCGTTGATCTCGTCTGACACTTCCATATCATCGAGCTTGCCTGCTGCCTTGAGCTGTTTCATACCCATAAGGGCTATATCCATGAGACATACAAACTTGTCATCTCTGTCCTTGTACATCTCCTTCATCTCTGCTCTGTATGCGTCAAATGTCTTCTCAAGAAGATCCTTGTAATCTCCATCGTCGAACTCTACATCTGTGAGCTCTGTTGAGAATGTTGTATGACGGCAGTGATCTGACCAGTATGTATCGAGAACTCTGATCTCGGTCATGGATGGATCTCTCTTCTCCTCACCCTTGAAATAGTTCTGGATGTGAAGGAAATCCTTGAATGTCATGGCAAGTCCAAGTGAGTCATAAAGCTCCTTAAGATCTGCCTCTGCCATGTCCTTGAATCCGTCAAATATATGAACATCGGCTGGCTCAGGGAACTCTGTAACCAGAGTCTCAGGAATCTCCATACCGCATATTCTTGAATCAACAGGGTTTACACAGTAGTCCATGACAGCCTTCATCTGCTCGTCTGTCACGTCGCCCGAAAGTACATATGTTGTGGCAGTCTTGATAACAGGCTCCTCATCCTCTGCAAGAAGCTTTACACACTGCTCTGCTGAATCGGCTCTCTGATCGAACTGACCTGGAAGCGCCTCTACTGAGAACACCTTATCTGTGGCAGCAAGCTCAGGCTCACCCTCATAGATCACATCTACAGGCGGCTCAGCAAATACTGTCTCAAGAGCCTTTGCATATGTCTCATCTGATATGTTCTCAATATCATACCTGACAAGCACTCTCACATACTCAGCCTTGATACCCAGATAGTTCTTAATCTCTTCGTGAAGTTCCTTCGCCTTGACCGCATAGTCAGGCTTTTTCTCAACATACACTCTCTTGACCTTACTCATGTCATACCTCCATAGTAAAAGCGTTTTTGTTATTTCAATTCTTTAATAATAGCATTTATCTTGTTTTTTTTGTAGTAGTTTTTATCTTTTTGCCTATTTTCAGCTTATTTAAGCATAAAATTGTATCTTAACCCTGCATTTTCACCAAATATGTCATAACTTTCCATGCTAGTTATGCAGTCTTCGTATCATCTTAAATATCACCGAATTCTGGTATATCATAGGTGAATTCTGACAGTAGAATATGATTCCATCCGTCGGTGCGTATATGTCCGTCGTATTCTCGCCCGTCATCGGATTGATGATATTTGCAATTATGTCGCCTCGTACAACCTCGTCTCCCGGCTGGACAAGCTTCTTGAAGAAGCCGGCGGCATGCTCGGACCTTATGCTGAGCAGATCCTCCTCGTCCATGATGGTGGAAATGTATCCCGCATGGCAGTTGTATCTTATAACGCCCATACGTGTCAGGAATCTGAGCACTGAGGACACCGCCTGATTGGCACTCTCACCATTGATGGTGTCGGTAACTCCCGAATATACCGAGAAAGCCTCCGTGCCGCGCATCTGCCAGTTGTAGTTGAGCGTTGCCTTATCATATGATCTAGGCTCCGCTGTCAATACATACGGCATACCGAACTGGCTGGCAAGGCTGTTGCTCTGCTTGCCTGTCTCTATCATCCTGACGTGCGGGATAAACTCACCATCCATATAGAAGCTCGCAAACTGTATTCCGTATGCGTAGCCGGTGACCTTCTCCATCACCGCCGCTGCAATACGGCTTGTCGCCTGACCTTCAGGATTGCCTGGGAATGATCTGTTTATATCTGAATTGTCTGTTATCCAGTATTTCTTGCCCACATTGAACGAGCTGTAATTGATTGATGGTATCAGAAGTATCTTCTTCCCTGATACTATGGCGCCCCTCGCCTCCAGCTCCCCAAGCTTCTTTGCCAGAAGTGAGCTTATGTAGAGCTGCTGAAATTCATTTCCTCTCATGGCACCAACTATGCATGCAGCCTTGTCTCCGCTGCCATAGGAAAATCCCTGTATCTCGTACTCTCCTCTGTAGGCTGTGTTCATGGAATATATGATCTCTTTATTCATGGCCACCTCCGAAAATTCTGGCCACAAGTGACCCCTCTTCTATAACCGGATATTCTCTGAGTGAGAACACAATGCCGCTTCTCGGCGACCTGATGGTCTCCTCCACCGAGCCCGTGAGCACATTTACAATTCTTCCTATGATCTCTCCCTGCTGTATATATTCTGAGTGCTTTGCCACAGGAAGGAAGATTCCGCTGCTCTCAGCATTTACAAATACAACATCCTTGTCTTTTGCAAATTTAGGCTTATGTGCAGTCTCGACTTCGCCCTGCCATATTCCCATCTTCTTCATAAGAGAGAACAGTCCGTCCACTATCTGGTTCGAGTAATCGTAATCTATCTTGAGGGCAACGCCGGACTCCACTACCATACTCTTGACTCCGATCTCGTTGAGGGCATGTGCAAGACTTCCCTCCATGACCGTAGACGACGGATGTATCCATACAACATCCACATTCATGCACGCAACATACGGAGCAAGATCCGATGCCACGTCAGAATTAACCCTGACCTGTGGGATCTCCTTGATGTACACACTGCTGGAATGGACATCAACACAAATGTCCGCCCCCTCTATGTCCTTCATGACCTTTGCCGCTGTGTACTCTCCCACAGTTCCGTCCTTGGAACCTGGGAACAGAGTGTTCATATCAATGTCAAATACCGGCACATCCCTGTACTGCGCCTCAAGTCCCATCGGATTGATAAATGGATATACATCCACGATTCCAGTAAGCTTGTCAAAATCCTTCTTGATCCTTCTGATCAGTTCATAACATATGTACTGTCCGGCAACCTCATCCCCATGTATACCGGACACAATACACAGCCTCTTTTCATTTCCAGTTGGGAAATCCGGAGCCAGATGGTTCTTCTTCACCCTCATGACTTCCCCGATCAGCATGTTAGCTGATACTACAGTTTCTATCATATTTTGTCCACCTTGTATTATTTATTCGTTAGTAATTTTGCAAATTATCCCGGTACATAAAGAAAAGCAGGGTACTTGCCGTATCCTGCTTCTTGTACCTAAGTTATTATACATGATAACTGTCAGTTCTTCAAGGTATGTTGCCTACTCTGTGAGCCTGTTATGCCCTTTTCTTATACTCTATTCTGAGCTTGTCCGCTATGAGTGCGATAAACTCGGAATTTGTCGGTTTGCCTTTTCCCGCATTCACTGTATATCCAAACAAATCGTTGATGGTGTCTATCTGACCTCTGTTCCACGCCACCTCTATGGCATGTCTTATGGCTCTCTCCACGCTGGAGGATGTGGTCTTATATTTCTTCGCTATCGTCGGATAGAGAAGCTTTGTTATGTAGTTCAGCATGTTCACATCGTTGACCGCCATGATGATGCCCTCACGGATGTACTGGTAGCCCTTTATATTTGCAGGAATACCTATATCCCTGATGATATCCGTCACATCGCTCTCTATAGTATTCTCTATCTTGTGTGCCATACTCTTCTCTGTGAGACATGTAAGCTTGTCGTTCAGCCCTGACTCAAGCTCCTTCTTCTTCATATACATCTGTCTGAGTCTTGTCACAAGCTGCACCGGATTGTACGGCTTCAGGATATAATATGTCGCACCCATCTCAAATGCACATCTTATAAGTCTCTGTGATGACACCGATGTGAGTACCACAAATATCGTATTCTGATATTCAGGCAGTTCACTCATATGCTCCATCACTCCCAGGCCATCCATTCCCGAAAGGCAAATGTCCAGTATCACTATATCCGGCTTGTAGAGCTTTATTGATTCCACCGCTTCATCCCCGGTGCTGACCATATCAACTACTCTCATCTCGTCCTTTGATGCATATGTGGCGATCTGTTTTGCTATCTGTGTGCTGTCGCCATCAGCAATTACAATTTCGATCCCTTTGTTTCCCATAGTATCTCCCTTGTTATGTATAAATTTACAGGATTAAGCGCTTATCCCAACTGCTTTATAATAATATTAAATATGATATAATTTGTCAAGTGCTTTTAATATCGTTTTTAATATCACATATTATGACAACATTTTACTACAAATTACCCTGCATTTCTCATCTTCGCTTCCAGTCTTATCTTGTCGGCAATGAGGGCGACAAATTCTGAGTTCGTAGGCTTTCCTTTGCCCGCACTTATGGTGTAACCAAACAGTTCGTTGATAGTCTCTATCTTTCCTCTGCTCCAGGCCACCTCTATGGCATGTCTTATGGCTCTCTCCACCCTTGATGCAGTTGTGCCGTACATCTGGGCGATCGTCGGATAAAGCTGCTTTGTTATAGAATTCAAAATATCCATATCCCCCACAGCTATGACTATCGCGCTTCTGAGATACTGGTAGCCTTTGATGTGCGCCGGGACTCCTATCTCGTGGATTATCCTGGTCACCACCGCCTCCAGCTCGTCCGTCTTCTGCTCATTTTCATCCATCTTCAGAAGCTGGGTTGTATTGCTTCCGCGTCCTTTACATGCATCATCAAGCACACCTCTGACCTTTTTCTCATCGTATGGCTGTTCAAGCAGTCTCACCACTGCCTTGTCACCTATCGTCGAAAATACAAAGTCCAGATAATTTCTGTGCTGCTTCGATGAACAGAGCACAAATTTGACATTTCTCAGGTTCTTATTTCCAGATACGCCCTCGACCATATCCGTGATATCCGTACCGGGTATAACCTCGTCCGCGATCACTATGTCTGGCTTATCTTCTGCAATTTTCTTAACAGCTTCGTCACCCTTCTCACAACATCCAATGTACTCATAATCAGGCATATCCTCAAATACGTGCTTTAGCTGTTCAATTTCTCTTTTGTCATGTTTTACCATCATAACTTTAACATGACTCATGTTATACTCCTTCCCAAGTATAGTGACGGAATAACAATATTTACTTTTTTATTCCTGTTATTCCACTACGAACATTATATATAAATGTAGTTTTCTTGGGAATATATAGAACTTCGCAAGTTACGACAGCATCAGCTTCCGGAAAACATTTTTTCTACTGCGGCTGACACCAGCAGACCACATACGCACATTTAATGAAAAAATGCGGCATATCTTCCCTTTTCGGGTCGATATGCCGCGCATGATCACTTCTCTTTTGTATGTTCTTTTTCTCTGAGTCTTATGATCGCATCATAGGCCGCCGGATTGTGCTCCTTCAGGTGCTCATCCATTCGTTTTCTTCTCGCCTTATATCTGTCGACAAATTCAGGATGCTCGCTCTCAAGCCTGTGAAGAAGCTGGCTCCGCCTGCGCTCGATACGCTCTGCAACAGAGTCCTCATCCTCGCCTGTGGCCCTCACGATCTCCTCTATGTGGGCCTCCATATGCTCAAGCCATTCTTCCTCATCCTGTATATCCATCTGCTTCCAGAAACCGGTCATGAGCTGTTCAACCCCGGTTCCGTTCTTCATACTGCCTATGGATTCACGGATGTGCTTCTCTATGACATCTTCCGCATCATCGCCAAATGCCCACACAAGCTCCTGAGCCATGTGCTCCGCTCTCTTTCTCCTGATGTCATGATAACTGTTATGTACACCAACCAATGGATATGGACTCTCAAGGCCGCAGTCTGACAGTGCTCTCTCCATGGTCTGTCTCACGCATCCTGCCTCTATCATGTCGCCAAGTCCAAGCTTTCTGAGCTGGACGTTGAGCTGGCCTATATGCTCCGTGATATAGAGCTTCACCCCCTTCTCTTTCAGCGTATCATACATGATCCTGAGGGTCTTGGCAGCCGTCACATCCACGCTTCCCATGGCGGACGCATCCACTATTACAGCCTTTGTGTCATCCTGCACCGCATCCATGATATCCTTCTGGAATATGGCTATATTTGCAAAAAACAGGTTACTGCTGAATCTGTAAATAACTATATTCTGTATCGGGTATGCATGCTTGAACCTCTCGAGCGCAAGGAATTCCTCATGTCCAGGTACCAGTCCAAGGAAGCTTCTCGGAGGGTCCGCAGCCTTCCTTATGACTGCGGCAAATGAGAGTATGATTCCTATAAGAACTCCATTTATCGTTCCAAGTACCAGCACACCTAGGAAAGCTCCGCAGAATATGTAGAATTCCACCTTACTCACCTTCCACAGCTTTGCCGCCAGATCAAATTCCAGAGCACTGTAGAGTGCGGAGATGACGATTGCCGTGAGCACCGGAACCGGCAGATAACCTATAAATCCCGTTCCACACACGAGGATCACGATCATCACTACTCCTGCAAATATTCCAGTGAGCTGTGTCCTGCCTCCATACTGCTCACTCATTGTGGTTCTGGACACGGAACCGTTTATCGGACAGCAGCCTGTGAATGCCGCTGCAAGATTTGCCATTCCAAATGCCAGAAGCTCCTGATTATCGTCTATCTTATATCTGTTCTTCTGGGCGAAATTGTTCTCAGCCAGAAGCGTCTCCGCCATGATTACTACTGCTATCGACAGACTGACCGTCATGATATTTGGAAGCATCCTCTCATCTATCTGTGGTACAACGATCTGTGGAAGTCCTCTGCTCACCTCCGACAGACATACTATTCCGTATTCATCCATATCTATCACGCAGGACAGCAACGCTCCCGCTGCCATGACGCATATCGCCATCGGAAACTTTGGTATGAATCTTCTTGAAACAAGCAGTACCGCAAGAGCCGTAAGTCCCATGATTATCGACGGCACATTTACATCTCCTATCGTCTCTGCTATGTGTTCCACAAGCTCGAACAGTTCTCCTGTTCCCGCTCCGGCTCCATAGAGCTTCGGCACCTGCATGAGTATGATGGTGGTGCATATTCCTGATATGAATCCGCCCATGACCGGAGTCGATATGTAATTTACAAGCTTGCCCGCCTTGAACAGGAAGAATACCAGCAGCCACAGCGCCGTAAAGAATGTTATCACAGGAACGACCTGCATCGCCTGCTCTGTTCCCGGCGTAACCCCCAGCGTCACCAGTGCCGCTCCGACCAGCGCCGCAGGCGCGGCATCCACACCGAACACGAACTGCCTCGACGTGGACAGCAATCCAAATATTATGATCGGGAACACCGACCCATACAATCCATATACCGCCGGCAGCCCGGCTATCTGTGCATACCCCATCGATATCGGTATGGACACCGCCGCTATGATAATTCCTGTCAAAAGATCAGAAAGCAAATTCTCTTTTTTATAATTCTTTAGTGTATGACATAATGAAATTTTTGAAACCTTGATTTTCTTGCCCTCCTGGGATGTTTGTGTGTGCCGGTCTGCCTTATGCTAAAGTCCGGCACTTCTGTTCTTAATTTTATCACTAAACAGGATTAATTTCACTCCTCCAGCATATTTTCAATAAAAATCCCATACCCCCTGGTTGGATCGTCTACGAATACGTGGGTGACGGCGCCGATTATCTTGCCATCCTGGATGATCGGGGAACCGGACATTCCCTGTACCACTCCGCCCGTCAGGTCTATGAGGGCATCATCGGTCACGTGGAATTCTATATTCTTGTCGGATGAATTCCTGTCCACATACTCTATGTCTATCTCATACTTCTCAAGCTCGCCGCTCATTCTGGAATATATATAAGCCTGCCCCTTGCGGACTTCATGACCTCTGGCTATATACATACGCTCCGCATCGCCGTATTTCGCCTGGCAATAGCTGGTGTCCAGATGTCCATATATTCCACTGGCACTGTTGCCATCAATAATACCGACCAAAGATCTTCTATATGCGATGCTTCCCTGAAGTCTTCCCGGTTCCGAGGAGTATGACTTGCTTATATTTGTAATATCCGTTGTGTACACTCCACCGGTGCTGCACCGCATCATAACTCCCGTATCTATATCCGACACACTGTGTCCAAGAGCCATGAAATTTGTTCCGTCGACAAATGTAACCGTGCCTATTCCCGACACATCATCCTTCACCCACGCGCCCAGCAGATAAGCGCCATTCTCGTTTTTTTCCGGCGTGATGCTACAGACCTTCTCCTCCCCATCCCTTATATATCTCACGGACAAGCTATCACCCTGGCTTTCAGCAACAATATCAAGCAGCTCCAACCTCTTAGATATCTCCATACCGTCTACACTCACAATATAATCCCCTGTACAGACCTTTCCATCAGCAGGGCAACAGGACTCGCCATTTTCATTTTTAAAGCTGCACACATCCACCACCAAGACTCCCTCCGTCTTCATATAGATTCCCATCGCCTCGCCGGACGGAACTACAGGCCGGTCAAATATATCTCTTCCAAACTCCGCATCCTTCGTGGTCGCCCTTGACACTACCCCATCAAGTGTTGAGCTTGTCTTCTCTGACCTTCCAACATCCACTCGTCTGTCCACCAACACACATAAAACCAATAGTGCTGCAAGGAGCAACAGATCCGCCACAGCCACCCATATGATCACCTTCTTATATCGCCTCATAATCTATTCCTCCTACATATACTTAAAAACAACTAATAGCTTATAAAAAAAGAGTAACAGCCTTGGCTGTTACTCTTAGTATGTTGTGTTAGGAATAACTTTATATCAGTATTTTTTTGTCTTTTCTGCCATTTGTTTCATCTCGCGGGCATTGCTCATGACTGCCTCAGTTATGGTCACGCCGCCGAGAAGTCTTGCGATCTCCTCTGTTGATTCCTCGTCGTTCAGACGGACGATCCTTGTCACTGTCTTGCCCTCGTCGGCAGACTTTTCTATGAGATAATGACTGTCTGCCATCGCTGCGATCTGCGGAAGATGGGTTATGCTTATAACCTGATGGCTTCTGGAAATAACTGCCATTTTTTCAGCAACCTTCTGAGCTGCACGGCCGCTTATTCCCACATCGATCTCATCGAATACAAGAGTGCCGATATTGTCCTCGGACGCCATGCAGGATTTGATCGCCAGCATGATCCTTGAGAGCTCACCGCCTGAAGCCACGTCATATAACGGTCTCATCTTCTCGCCGACATTTGTCGAAATGACAAAATAGCAGTCATCGATTCCATTTGCCGTACACTCCGGAAGCCTGTCAAATACCATGTCGAACCGAACCTCCATGAAACTCAGATCAGCAAGTGCATCTCTGATGTCTCTGCACAGATTCTCAGCCTGCCTCTGTCTCTCAGCAGTAAGCGCATCTGCTGCCTTGAGCATGGCTTTCTCCGCCTTTTTTATTTTGTCTGAAAGTCCTGCTATATATTCGTCATATTCAGACAGCCTTTCATATTCCTTCCTGCTGTCCTCCAGATATTTGAACACCTCTTCCACGGTGCTTCCATATTTTCCCTTTATATCATTGATGACGTCAAGCCTGGACTCAACACTTCTAAACTCAGAATCGTCAAAGTCCATGCTCTGCATGTAATCATTTAATTCAACGTTAAAATCATTCAGCAGCGCGTCAATATTTTCCAACTGGCTATACAGACCGTCTATCTCTCCGTCGAGATCCTTTATACCCTTCATCGATGCCAGAGCTCTGCCGATCTCATTTCCCGCAGATGAAGAAGATTCATAACCTGTAACGCTGTATACATCCGAAGCTGCCGCAACTATATCGCGTGAATTGACCATCCTGTTGTACTGATGCTCAACATCTTCGTCCTCACCAGTCTTTATATTTGCTGACTCGATCTCCGCGATCTGATACTTGAGGAATTCTACCTTTCTGCTCCGCTCCGCCTCATCCATCGAGAGCTCGTCCATCTCACGCCTGAGTGTGACGTACTCTCTGTGACACTCTGCAACCTTCTGCTTCAGGGGATCTATGGATGCTCTGCCATATTTATCCAGAAGCTTCATATGCTCCGCTTTCTTAAGGAGCGTCTGCTGCTGGTGCTGCGTGTGCATATCTATGAGAAGCGCAGATACCTCCCTGAGCTTTGCGGCGGTCACCGCCATATCATTTATAGTGTTGATGGTTCTGGAATTATTTATTCTCCGCGTGATGAGTATCTCGCCATCCTCCGATGGCTCCACTCCCAGATCTCTGATCTGCTCAATCACCTGGGGATCATCCACCAGGAAAAGCAGTTGACAGAAGCCCTCCTTGTCAGGCTCCCTGACTATATCCTTCGGAAGCTTATCTCCCATACCAATCTTCAGGGCTCCCATGATTATGGACTTACCCGCACCGGTCTCACCGGTAAGTATGTTGAGATTATCGGTAAAATTAACATTTGCATCGTCTATGAGTGCAATATTCTTGATATGTACATTAAGTAACATTTGTATCCTCCTGTTGACGCACAGACTTTATTACACATAACATATTACAGAGAGCTGTCATCTCTGCATCTTATCTATCGTCTTCATGACCGAATCGGTCATCTCCCGGCTTCTGACCGCCAGGAATATGGTGTCGTCCCCGGCTATACTTCCGAGGAGTCCATTTATCTCCACATTGTCAAGTGCTGCGGCAACTGCCATAGCCATGCCCGACACTGTCTTGATCACTATCAGATTCTCCGCCGGCACCATGGATAATATGCCAGCCCCGAGAACCTTTCTGTACGACTCTATGGACTCATGTGTTGCCGACTTTCCCAGAGTGTACTTCTGCCTGCCACCCGCCACGGCAACCTTGGTGAGGTTAATCTCTCTTATATCTCTCGATATGGTGGCCTGGGTCGTATTGAAACCCGCCTCGGCCAGCTTCTCCAGCAGTTCATCTTGGGTCTCTATATCATATTGTTCGATTATCGACAAAATCATCGCCTGTCGCTTCTGTTTCATATCACTTTCCCCCAAGCTTGTTTCTAAGTATCTCGTAGAAATTCACGTCACTCGCCTTTACGAGCTGCGTGGTTCTCTGTGACACGCATATATCAAGGACATCGCCTGCTGCCAGTTCGAAATCATTTCCACCGTCAAATGAAACTATCGCCTCGGTGTCCTGCGTCTTCCTCTTCTTGGCGATCTCTATTGAAACCTTTGCGTCACTAGGAAGCACAATACTCTTCGAAGTCAGCGAATGTGGACATACCGGAGTGATGATCATCAGTCTTGCCATAGGATCCACGATCGGACCTCCGGCTGAGAGATTGTAACCCGTGGAGCCAGTAGGGGTCGATATGATGATTCCATCTCCCTCATAGGCATTCAGAAAGCTTCCATTTACATAGACATCAAGGCCTATAAGTCTTGAAAATCCTGCCCTGCTGATAACTATATCATTGAGTGCCCTCTTCCTGCACTCCTTGCCGTCTCCTGTTCTGACTGTTCCCCTGATCATCATTCTGTCCTGCATGGAATAATCATCCGCAAGCAGTCTGTCTATGATGGTCTGCCAGTTGGTGATCTCCCCCTCAGTGAGGAATCCCACCGTTCCAAGATTTATCCCGAACAGAGGAATCTCCACATGGCTGGCACTGGATGCCACATTGAGGAGTGTTCCATCCCCTCCAAGAACAAGTATACAGTCAAAGCTCTCAAGCTCATCCGTAACATGCTGCTTGTCACATGCACTGAAGCTGTAGCAGTCCATGGCTTTACACGCACCATTTTGCGATTCAATATACGCTGTGAGCTCCGACGTTATACGATTATCCTCATCCTTATCCGGGTTATATACTATATAAAAATTCTTCATATCGTATCCTCTATGACTTGTTCAGTTCGTTGTGGGACTCCTCCACCAGAGCCTTTATGTCGAATTCCTCATCCGTCTTCGACTCGTCCTTTGATATGTGGAGCAGATATTCTATGTTGCCCTCAGGTCCTTTTATAGGTGAATAGCTGAGGTGCAGTGTGCGGAATCCTATACTTCTGGCATAACCGACTATCATCTCCACAACCTCAATATGGGTTGAAAGCTCTCTGACAACGCCCTTCTTGCCAACCTTCTCTCTTCCCGCCTCGAACTGCGGCTTGATAAGGCACACGATCTCTCCACTATCCGTAAGCAGCTCCTTTACCGCTGGAAGCACCTTTGTAAGAGATATAAATGACACATCTATCGAAGCAAATTCAATCTTATCGTCAATATCCTCAGGTGTGACATATCGTATATTTGTTTTCTCCATACAGACAACTCTCTCGTCATTTCTGAGCTTCCATGCAAGCTGTCCATGACCCACGTCAACGGAATACACCTTCACCGCACCATTCTGCAGCATACAGTCGGTAAAACCACCAGTGGAAGCACCTACATCCATGCACACCTTACCCGCAAGTTCCACGCCGAAATGATCCATAGCCTTCTCAAGCTTCAGGCCTCCACGGCTCACGTATTTGAGGGTGTTGCCCCTGACCTCTATCTTAGCAGTCTCGTCAAATGTCGTGCCGGCCTTATCCTCTTTGTTATTGTCAACATACACTATTCCTGACATGATGATGGCTTTCGCCTTCTCTCGTGAATCTGCCAGTCCCTGTTCTACAAGGAGAACATCAAGTCTCTTCTTCATCTGTCTTCCTCTTATTCTGTACAATCTGTCGATATTATATGTTTTATCCTGTCATACAGCGAATCCGCGTCAAGCTTCAGCATCCTCCTGAGCTCCTCCACGCTTCCATGCTGTACAAATGTATCCTCAATGGCACACACTGTCACATCCACATCAAGATGTCTGTCCATGACATACTCCTCGACCAGAGATCCGTATCCGCCATGCTTTATCTCTTCTTCAATAACCACTATATGTTTATGATCCCTGCTGAGCTCATCTATCATATCAGTATCTATCGGCTTCAGGAATCTTGCATTGACAAATGTGACATTTGTTCCATCGGCCAGCAGTCTGTCATACACCTTCTCGGCCTCCTGGACCATGTTTCCAACAGCCACTATGGCAAGCTTCTGTCCCCTGTGGATCATCTCGCTCCTGCCATACTCAATATCCACATTGTATTCCTTAAGTCCGTAATAAGCCTCTCCTCTGGAATACTTGAGCGCAACCGGACCATCGTAAGCAACAGCCCACTCCATCGCTCTGGTGAGCTCATATCTGTTCTTCGGCGCAATGATGGTCATGTTCGGAATATGTGACAGAAACGCAGTGTCAAATATGCCCTGATGTGTATCGCCATCTGCACCGACAAGCCCTGACCTGTCAATGGCAAATATGACATGCAGCTTCTGCAGGCACACATCGTGTAAGATCTGATCATATGCCCTCTGCAAAAATGACGAGTATATCGCAACCACAGGCACCAGTCCCGACGTAGCAAGTCCCGCGGCAAACGTCACCGCATGTTCCTCCGCAATGCCCACGTCAAAAGCCCTGTCCGGGAACTCCGCGGCAAATGCCGCCACTCCTGTTCCCTTGCCCATGGCAGCCGTTATGGCTGTTATCCTTGGATCAGCCTTACCAAGCTCCACCAGCTTTCTGGCAAACACTCCTGTGTTTGTCATGACCTTCCTGTCCTTCATGACCTTTCCTGTCTGTATATCAAACGGATCAATGCCGTGGAAATAGCTCGGGTGTCTCTCGGCATGGGTATAACCCTTGCCCTTCACAGTCTTCACATGCACAAGGATCGGTCTGTTGAGCTTAAGCGCTTTGCGGAAAGTGGCCTCCATCACATCTATATCGTGTCCGTCTATAGGTCCTATATATGTGACACCCAGCTCCTCGAAGAACATACCCGGCACAAATATCTGCTTGATGGAATCCTTTGACTTCTTCAGCCCTCTGGCAAGATGCTCTCCAGCCACAGGAATCTTCATGAGGATCTTCTCCACGTTACCCTTAAAATCATTGTACTGCTGCCCAACACGTATCTTGCTGAGATATGTGGACATGCCGCCAACATTCCGATCGATGGACATATTGTTATCGTTCAGCACAACAAGGCAACCGGTCTTGATATCCGCCATATTATTCATGGCCTCATATACCATACCACCTGTGAAGGAGCCATCTCCGATCACTGCGGCAATCTTCTCATTTGTACCCTTGATACTTCTGGCGCACGCCATTCCGAGCGCAGCAGAAATGGATGTTGAGCTGTGTCCTGTATTGAACGCATCGCACGGGCTCTCACTGGTCTTCGGGAAACCGCTCATTCCTCCAAACTGTCTGAGAGTGCCCATCTCATTCTTCCTGCCCGTCAGTATCTTGTGGACATAGGACTGATGTCCCACATCCCATATAAGCTTATCCTCAGGGAAATCCAGAACCCTGTGAAGTGCCATTGTAAGTTCCACGCATCCAAGATTCGGAGCCAAATGTCCACCGGTCTCGCTCACATGCGACACCAGAAATTCTCTGATCTCATCCGCCAGCTCCGGCAGATCTTCCCTGTCTATATCCTTTATATCGTTTGGTTTATTTATTCTATCCAGTATATTCATATGCACACCACGAGAGGAGTCCTATTTATCCCTGTTTATCAGCCAGATGACCAATTCCTTCAGAAACTCATTGTCCCCGCCTATCTCTTCCAATTCTCTTACTGCTCTCTCCGACAGCTCAGTCACATAACGTCTGGATTCATCAATTCCATGTATCGTGACATATGTAACCTTGCCATTCTCCTCATCACTCAGCGTCGGCTTTCCAAGGAGCGCACTGTCTCCACAGACATCCAGAATATCGTCCTGGATCTGGAATGCCATGCCGACGTCCGATGCTATCTTGTGTACCGCCGCAACCTTAGCCTCGTCTGCCCCCGCAAGTATCGCGCCTATCATCATGGATGCCTCTATGAGGGCTCCGGTCTTGTTCTCATACACATATTCAAGCTGCTCCTTTGAGAGCTCCTTGCCGGTCATCTCCACATCGACGACCTGACCGCCTATCATGCCGTTTATACCCGGCTTCTGCGCAAGCACACACATCGCAGACGCCACAGCATGTATATCCTCACCCATGCCAAATGCCTTACATGCGGTCTCATATGCATAATTGAGCAGCGCATCCCCCGCAAGAATGGCCATCGCCTCGCCAAATACCACATGGGATGTCTTTCTTCCGCGCCTGTAATCGTCATTGTCCAGAGCCGGAAGATCGTCATGTATGAGTGAATATGTATGTATCATCTCTATCGCAGCCATGAACGGCTTTATAACCTCTGATTTGCCACCGAACAGCCTGTATGTCTCCTCCATGAGCATTGGACGAAGCCTCTTTCCACCCGCCTCTACCGAGTACGCCATGGCCTCACACACTGTCCTGTTAAATCCGTCTGCAGGTGGCAGATAGCTCTCAACTATATCGTTGATCCTTACCGCCTTCTCCGCTATAAGTTTATCTATCATGCTTCCTCCTGACCCGAAAGTGTTATCATCTCTTTCTCAACATCGCACAGGTAATTCCTGCATCTGTTTATGAGCTGGACGCCCTCAGAATAAAGCTCCATGGACTCCTTGAGCCCCGTATCAGTATTCTCAAGCGCAGCCGCTATCTCATCAAGTCTGGCAAGAGCCTCCTCTATGGACACATCCTGAAGAGTGTCCGCTGTATCCATATTCTGTGTATCTTCTGCCATATCTATTCCTCCTGCCCGGTCACGTCAGCCACGACCGCCTGTATTCTTCCATCATGAAGAGTTATCTCTATATCATCCCCAGGTGTGATCCCTACCACAGATCTGACAGGCTCACCATCCGATGAAATATATCCAAATCCATTTATGAGCTTAGCTGTAGGCGAAAGGCCATGTATTCTCTCCGTCATGACCGCAAGGGCATTCCTTGTCATGTCGTACTTTCTGACCATCGCGCTCTTCATCCTATCATGAAGTCTGTCGCAGCGCATAGATCTGTCCTCTATCTTATCCGCCATCAGCTCATTTATCTGTTTCTCTATTCTGTCAAGCTGCTGCCTCTGACTGTCCATTCTTCCGGATGGACTTAAGAGTCTGAGCTGCCTGTCATATCCATCCAGACTCCTCGCAAGTCTGTCTATCCTGCCGGATATCAGCATGGTGAGCTGTTCAAGTCTCCTGTCAAATCCGGCAACTGTCTCTGCCACCACCGGAAGCGCATGCATGACAGCCGTGGACGGATTGGATTCTCTCCTGTCCGCAACCATGTCCGCAACTGTGGTGTCTATCTCATGCCCCGTAGCCGATATGATAGGTGTCTCCGCATTGAATATGGCCCATGCCACCTGCTCCTCATTGAACGCCCACAGATCCTCCTTGGAACCTCCGCCTCTTCCGACGATGATGAGGTCGAGCCCCATGGAATCAAGTATCTCGATTCCTCTGGATATATCCGCCGCCGCATACTGTCCCTGCACGGTCGCAGGATAACAATAGAGCTGGGCATACGGATCCCTCCGTTTTGCCACTGCACGGATATCGCTTATCGCAGCCTTTGCCCCCGCCGTCACTATACCAATACGCCTCGGATAGGCGGGAATAGGCTTCTTGTATTCCTGCGAAAACAGCCCCATGCCGTCCAGTCTGGCTATGAGTCTCTCCAGCTTGGCATTCACCTCGCCGTCACCCACACGCACCAGCCTGTCTACATAGAGCTGATACTTTCCGTCTCTCACGAAGACATCAATATGACCAAATGCATGAACCTTGTCTCCGTTCTTCGGAGCAAACTTGAGTCCATATACCTGTTTTCCCGCAAACATAACAGCCGCCAGAACTCCGCTGGGATCCTTGAGACTGAAATACATATGACCTCTCTTGTCTGTTCCGAGTCCTGTGATCTCTCCCTCAACTCCCAGACTGCCAAGCCACGGCTCGCCGCTGACCAACTCCTGTATCCTCTCATTGAGTTCCTTGACTGTATATATGTTATTCTGCTGTGGCATCTGCGCCACTCTCCTTCTTGTCCTTATCACCGGATACAAGCTTTGCAAGAAGTGCATTCACGAACTTGCTCGCCGATGCATCACAATACTTCTTTGCCAGCTCAACCGCCTCATTGATGGCGACCTTCTCCGGTATGCTCTCATCGTACTTCACTTCATAGACACCAAGCCTTAATATAGCCAGCTCCTCCTTGCCTATACGAGGAAGCTTCCAGCCTTCTGATATCTGTGAAATGATCTCATCTATCTCTGCTTTCTTAGAGATGATATTCTTAACCTTGGTGGTTATATAATCTCTGTCCTCATTGCTGACTATTCCGTACAGAAGCGGATCGTCCTCCTCATCTCCCGGCATCTCAGGGTCAAATGCAAAATCAAGCTGATCCTGCATGCCCTCAGCGTCATTGAACTCCAGTGTAAATACTATCTTGAATATCCTGTCTCTTATATCTCTTCTAGTCATATCTTCCTCTCCACTATATAAAGCTTTATCTGTATCCTATCTGCCATCTCCAACACGTACACCGGCTATCCTTATGTTGACTTCCTCAACGCTCAGTCCTGTCATGGTCTCTATAGCCTGCTTGACCTTATCCTGAACCTGACCTGATACTGATGGTATGCTGTACTCGTACAGAACCTCTATCGCAATATCAACCTTTACCTTGCCAGGAAGAAGCTCTACCTTAACGCCCTTTGCAGGGTTCTTCTTTCCGAACTTTGAGGCAAGCTCATTTGGAAGGTTGCCTGTAAGTCTGTATACACCTTCAACCTCTCCGGCTGCAAGCCCTGCTATGATAGCCACTACGTCATCCGCTATCTGAACTTTGCCCAGAGAATTGCTCTCTTCTATATTGTAAGAATTATCCTGAACCGCGCTGCCTTCAATCACGATATCATCATTCAACTTATCACTCATGGTCATACCTCCCGTTTCGTATGGGTTATTTGAATCTTATTATAATCTGAAGGCAGCTATTTTGCAAGTATATGCGATTCACGGCTTATCCTTCCGCTGTCTATTTGCCACCCATGACAGATATTGCAACACTGCTTATATCATACCCTGTTTTTCGGATAACTATGTCCTCTATCTGTGCTCTCTCGGTATCCGACAGCGATTCCACATTCAGCGACACGTCAACAGCCTCATCACTTATCGTCACTATGGCATCGCTATACCCCTTTGCCGCCAGAACTGTCTCGACATCTGTCTCCTTCTCTATGGTATCGTTCAGCTTCACATATGTATCTGTCGCCTCCTTCTTTGCCGAATCGCTGAGTGCCTCATCACCTATCACATCCATCAGAGCTTCCTTGCTCCTTGATCTGCTCTGCTCACGGTTCAACTTTGCCGCGGCCATATTGCTTGTCACCTGTGCACTGGTGAGTACAGCGTCACCGATCTCATCCTCCTGGCCATTGAGCTCCACATCCTCGGTCTGGCCATTCTCATCCTTCACCGCCTGTGAGTTCTCATTTTCCGCCATGGACGAGAGATCCTCATAGTTGATCACCTCCACCTGTTTTTTGTCAGTTTTTTCCTTCTTCTTGTCCTTTCCTGCATCCGCAAAGCTCATGTAACCGGCCACCCCTATCATAACTGCAAGTGCGATGACCGCCAGTCTGTTCTTTCCACTGAATTTCTTCATAGTCCCTCCACATTAATTTGCTTCTAATATCACAATCTTATGCGTCGGCACGTCAAATAATGCCTGCACTGCATTCGTTATCTTCAGCGTTGTATCGCCATTTTCCGCCCCCTTGCAAATGATAACCACACCCTCGGTCTCCGGCTCCCTGTACCTGACCACATACGGCGAGCTCCCACTGCCCTCACTCACCATGACCGTCTCCTCCGACACGCTTCTCTGGCTGCTGTCGCCGTTCTCACTGGAACTGCTTCCGGAGTCCTTGAGTGCTATGTTCTCACCGCTGTCCTTGACCGTTATCATCACTCTCACATCCGATATTCCGTCCACCTGCTCAAGCACTGATGTGAGTCTCTCCTCCATATACTCCACATAATCCGTGGTATCCCCTGACATATTCCGGTCATTTCCGCCGGTCACATCCGCGTCTGTCTCATCGGACTGTCCGGTCCATCCGCTCTTTAGGTCATTTTTATCAGTCTTGCTGTTATTTGCCGGCCACACAACTATCATCAGACAAATCCCTGACAGCAAAATGAGCAGCAACTTGTATAATCTGTTGTTGCTGCTCTTCAATATATTCATGATCCCCGATATTCCCTTTTTCTTAGAATCCTCCACTACAGTCCCTCCTGCATATGATCTGTATTGCCCCTCCTGATGGTAATCCTGTTCTCATCAACACCATATTCCTCTGACACTGCGGATCTCAGTCCGTCTGTGTCTACTTTATCAGACTGTATGTATATCTCCATGCTGTCTATCCCAAGCTCCTCCCCGGTGACTATACGCACCACCGCATCGGCATTACAATTGTCAGATATAAACCGCTCCACTACCTCCTCCATGGCCCTGACATACATCTCATCATCGCCCTCGGCCACGTCCATTCCAAGCGATTCACTGTATGTATTGAACTCTATCCTGTCCGCATACCCAAGCCAGCCTATGACAGGATTTATCACGACCATCATCATGACAAATCCCACAGCCGACTGGACATATCTGCGCATCTTCGGATCCGGGGCAATATACAGCACGACAGAAAAAAGTATACTGCACACAACTATATTTTTCAGCCACTCAGCAAGCATGCACATCCTCCATCCGTTCTATGATATGTTCACCGACATCAGGGCTATGCTTATGATGAACATCATCACGCTTATTCCGCACGCCCTCAGCATCAGCTCCACTGTCTCCGCCATGATGCCTGCTGCCTCGGCATATCTTTTGTCTCCGACCGGCTGCACCACCGCGGCGATGAACCTTAATATGAACATGATGACGATTATCTTGATCATTGGCACTGCGGCCAGTATGACTATCATGATCGTACACGCCATCCCCATACAGTTTCTGATAAACTCTCCTGTGCTCACCATCACACTGATGACAGCGCTCACCGTGGACATACCTGCACCTTTTCCCAATGTCCTGAGTATGCCATTTCTTGAAAGCCTGTCCATGGACGGTGCTATCATGCTCTTGACCACATTTATCCCGGTTACCACCGCAAACATTGTCCGCATTCCCCACACCGCCAGGCTCTTCATAAGCCCCGCCATCCGGGAGAAATAATCCTCGCTTCCAAGATTATTTATGAGTGCTATGAGCCCGCCGCATTTGATGAGGGGGAGTATGAACTTTATTATCACATTCTGGCAAATGTATATCACCAGGATTATGACCGACTGTGAATATCCGGCACTCTCCGGGCCGCTCACATATAACACAGACGAGGCATACATGGGATAGAACGCTTTCATGAACTCCGTGACATCTCCTATGGTGTCCTGCACGATGGACTGCACTAGGACGAAATCCCCCAGCAGCAGCGATAACAACACCATGTATGTAACCATGAAACCATGGGCGGATACATACTCGCCCATATTTCCCGCAAGCTGGGCAAATGTACTTCCGAGCACGATCACCGCTATGATCTGCAGCGCCAGCCCCCTGCTTGTCCTGACCTCGTATATGACACTGTCGGAAAACACTTTTAGTGCCATGTCTATGGTGGAATCCACGTCACCACTCTTTAGGGACTCGTATATGTCGTAGAAGGTCACGTCGGATTTGTCTTTTGTGATCTCATTGAGGCTTCCGATGACGGAGTCGTCCTCCAATATATCTGAGTTAATATCAGAGTCACTTTCCGTGGTATTTTCCTTTTCATTCTCAGCATAAAATTCTGGACAATATTTGATATCTGTATCATATGATTCAACTTTACTCTCATTACACACATTTGCCGCATCAGGCACTGACACCCCCATAAAGAGCATCAGCACCACCACTATCAAATTACCCCTCAACTATGGTCACCACCAGATCTATAACTCCCATGAGTATGGGCATACTGAGCAAAATAAGAGTTATCTTTCCCGCCATCTCCACCTGGGATGCCATGGCATTGCAGCCGGCATCTTTGCAGATATCTGATGAAAATCGGCATATATACGCTATACCTATCATTTTCAGGATCACGTCTATATATGAAATATTCACCGACACGTACGCAGTCAGCCTGTCTATGTACGAAGCTATAAGTCTGAACCTGCTCACCACAAAATACATGAGCATCACACACCCGGCTATGGACAACACGATCCCGTACCCGGAATCCAGTTCTTTTATCTTCACCGCTATCAGAACCACGATCACCGCAGCCAGAGAAACCGCCATGAGATTCATCATTTACCCCCACATCTACTCTCACTTATTGTCCTATATTTACAATATCCATGATCTCGTTGAACAGGTCACTTATGTACGGGATAACCCAGGAAAGCACAATGATGAGTCCCGCCAGATTGAGCAGATAGGCGTGCTCCTCCTTGCCTGAATGTTTTAGTATCTGGTTGAGCAGTGCCACCAGAATTCCCACTGCACCTATTTTTAGAAGTATCTGGATCGTCATCGTCTCTCCCTCTTAACCTACATGAGCAATATAACTATGAATACGCCTCCAAGCAGCCCAAGTGAATTGGCAAGCCTCTTTATCCCGGAACTTCTGGCGCGTTCCCGCTGGTATCTGTCCGTAATTATATCTTCCACAAGATTTATCCTTGAGAGCTGTGCCTCAACGTCCATATCTCCCATTATCTTTCCAAGCCTGTCCACATCCGCCAGCACCTCCAAGCTCAGGGCACTGTCCCGCCTCAGCATCGCCAGTGAGTCTGTCCACAATTCTGCAAATGGCCTGTCCCTGTTCTTCTCAGACATCTCCGCCAGACCGTTCACCCATTTACCAACATTTCCCTTGAGACGCTTTGCACTGTCGGCGAGTATCTCCGGGAGCTCCGATCCGGCATACATGATCTGCCCCTTGAACAGTTGTATAAAGAGCAGCATTTCCTCCATCTCCTTCACCATGCATCCATGCAACTGCCCTATGGCATGTCCCACCATAAATGAGGCATATACGATCAGACAGCCTCCTATCGCCTTAACCATGTCCTGCCTCCCATCTAATCGTACCAGCACAGCCGGTTGCCCTGGCCGTCAAATATATCAGAGATCTGTCCCGCCTTGTCGCCTCCAAGCACGACATACCTCTCAAAAACCCTGTTCTCCACAAGACGCCTTATCCCTGCCCTGTCTCTCACATCATCCATGGAATAGCCATGTGCAGTAGCAAGCAGACGGCATCCGCAGTTTATCACGCCGAAAATGGCATCGACATCCTGCTGCCCTCCTATCTCATCGACCGCTATGAGATCAGGCGCCATGGTTCGAACCAGCATCATCATTCCTGAAGCTTTTGGACAGCAGTCAAGAACATCAGTCCTCATTCCGACATCATTCTGCGGAACGCCCTTGTAGCACGCCGCTATCTCCGATCTCTCATCAACCACACCAACTGTCATTCCTCCGTCAGACACTACTCTTATGATATCCCTGAGCAGTGTGGTCTTGCCGTGACACGGAGCGGACACTATGAGCGTGTTCATCAGCTTGCCGTCACTGTATATGTATGGCAGGACATCACCGCTGCATCCCTTGATCTCATGTGCCACCCTGATATTAAGAAATGATATGTGTCTGATGCATTTGATCCTTGTTCCATCGAGTATGATCTTGCCCGCAACTCCTACCCTGTGTCCACCGCACACGGTGATAAAGCCCTGACGTATCTCATCCTCATAGGCATACAGGGAATGATTGCAGATACATTCCAGAGTGTCGTTCACATCCCTGGCAGTCACTATGTACGCATCCTTCATATTACAGGTTCTTGATCCGCAGGAATCAACATATATCTCCGAGTCCTCGTATCTAAGTATAAAGGGACTATTCACCCTCAGACGTATCTCCCACAGTCTCCCATAATCAAGCCTCAGCTTCTCAACCATGCACCTGATCCTGATGGGAAGCAGATGCAATATATCTTCTCCACACATATGTATCGTCCTTCTTCTATATAACACTGTCTGTACAGCTACATAAAAAGTATATTCAGAGGGTGGGGAGGTTAGAACCTTGGGTTGCTTACAGCACAAAAAAGTCCCGGCGATTCAAATATCCTGAATCACCGGGACTCTTATTCTTCTTATATGTTATCGTAGGTAGTTATATCCTAATGCTGGTAACAATTATTATACTCTTGAAAGATACTCGCCAGTACGTGTATCGATCTTGATCGTGTCACCCTCGTTAACGAAGAGAGGTACTGATACCTGTGCGCCTGTCTCAACTGTACATGGCTTTGTTGCACCTGTAGCTGTATCACCCTTAACACCTGGCTCGCACTCTGTGATAACAAGCTCAACGAAGAGAGGTGGCTCTACAGCAAATACGTTGCCATTGTGTGAACAGATCTTACACATCTCGTTCTCCTTAACGAACTTAAGTGAATCACCTATAGCTGCTGAGCTGATAGGAATCTGATCATATGTCTCTGGATCCATGAAGTAATAAAGATCTCCGTCATTGTACAGATACTGCATGTCCTTTCTCTCGATGTGAGCCTTCTCACACTTCTCTGTTGGACGGAATGACTTCTCTACAACACCGCCACTCTTGATGTTCTTAAGCTTTGTTCTAACGAAAGCTGCACCCTTTCCTGGCTTAACGTGCTGGAACTCTATAATCTGATAAATATTTCCTTCGAATTCGATTGTAACGCCGTTTCTAAAATCGCCTGCTGAGATCATCTCTGCCATAACTATCTTATCCTCCTTAAAGATATAAACTTCTTGTCACATTTTATAATATATGAAATAAATTTTCAACTATTTTTTACCATACCATCAACCTTTATCAGGTAAGTCTACGTTTCTGCGCTTTCTACTGTCGTATATACACAGCAATACAAACGTACATACTCCTACGGCACTCACGATGGCTCCCGGTATAAGACCTGCGGTATAATACCTGAGTTCTATATCGTGATAGCCGCCACTACTAAATCTCTATCAACTTCTTCTCTGATCCTGTAAGATTCCTATAACCATCCTCCGTCACAACAACCAGATCCTCAATCCTGACACCAAACTGTCCAGGAATATAGATTCCCGGTTCGACCGTTATGACCATGCCAGGTTTCAATATGTCATCACACTTAGGTGAAAATCTCGGATTCTCGTGTATAAACAATCCCACCGAATGTCCAAGTCCATGTCCAAAGCAATCTCCATATCCGGCATCGGCTATTATACGTCTAGCAACAGCATCAACATCGTTACATCTGACTCCTGGTTTTATCATATTCATAGACTCCGTCTGAGCCTTGAGTACCGTATCATACACATATTTCATTGAATCAGATGCCTTTCCTATTGCTACGGTTCTGGTCATATCTGAACAATATCCCTCATATATACAGCCAAAATCCATAGTGAGAAAGTCCCCCTTATTCAGAGTCTTATCCGTAGGAATAGCATGCGGCATAGATGAATTCATTCCAGATGCAGCTATGGTGTCAAAACTCAAGCCCTCCGCACCATTTTTCTTCATATGATACTCCAGTTCAAGCGCAACATCCTTCTCTGTAATGCCAGGTCTGAGATATTCCAGTATATGTGAAAATGCCTTGTCTCCTATTGACTCCGCTATATGGATATTCTCGATCTCCTCATCAGTTTTTATCTCTCTTAAGGAATCCAGCTTACCATCAAGGCTTATCCATTCCACACCGAATATTCCTGTCGAATATTCCGAATACTCTCTATAGCTGATGCTAAGATTCTCAAATCCAACTCTAAGATTCCCAGAATTTTTTCTCTGTCCATCAAGAATAGATGAAATACACGCAACATATCCTTTTCCAGCAATATCCGCACATTCATATCCTTCGCACTCGCGCTGGACCTGCTCCGTATATCTTGAATCCGTTATGACTGTCTTACCTGATCCTGCCAGAACTATAACGCCCTCGCCGCGGTACGATGCTATATATCTCATGTTGTACCTGTCAGTGATCAATATCGCATCAAGATTCATCTCATCTATTATCCTTCTGACCTTTTCATAAGCAATTGCTGTGTCCATAACCATCATCTCCCACCTTCTATATAAGAACTTATTTCCTGTACTATCTCATCTATTTCAATTCCTGTAACCGGAACTATGATATCAGCGGCAGCTTCATACACCGGTCCTCGCTGTCCCATAAGTTTCCTCACTCTCTGATCTACATTTTCTCCCTGCAGAAGAGGTCTGGTCGTATCTCCCGCAAGTCGCCTTACTACCTCCTCAGGCTTAACATCCAGATATATGATCCTGCCCATTCGCCTGAGTTCATCCACATTCGCCTGTCTCATAGGAAGTCCACCTCCAGTGGATATAACCGTATGTGACAGCCGGCTGTTCAATTCCTTAAGAGTATCTGTCTCAAGCTGTCTGAAATACTCTTCCCCCTTGTCGGCAAATATCTGCTTTATGCTGCAACCAGCCTTGTCCTCTATATAAGAATCCACATCCAGCAGATCAAAGTTCAGCTTTCTCGCAAGAGCTTCTCCGACAGTTGTCTTACCACATCCCATAAATCCTATGAGGATCACATTTTCTCTGATTGACTGCAGCAACCTGTCGTACACAATATCAGCAACATCCTCCGATATGGATATATCATTCCAGAGCTCATATGCAATTATTCCCTGATAAAGGAGCATACGCAAACCATTGTACGCCAATGCTCCAGCCTGTCTGCAAAGCTTCATAAACTTTGTCTCAAACGGATTATATATGAGATCGATTCCCACACTGACTCTGTCGTAAAAATGTGGATCATCGATGACTACAGCCTCATTGTTCGGTGCCAGACCTATCGATGTGGACTGGAATACCACGAACTTATCATCTACATTCTCCTGCAGTAACTGTCCATAATCACCAAGTCTCATGGCAGTCATTGTCTCTCTGCCAAAATGACCATTCATGTCCTCTGCTATCGTCTGTGCCTTCTCGATCGTTCTGTTAAGAATATATACCTTATCCGCACCCTTATTCATGCACATATATGCCACAGCTCTCGCTGCACCGCCTGCGCCAAGTATGATTACCCTCTTACTGTCCAGTTCCACTCCGTAGGACTCCAGTTCTCTGGACAGCCCCATCATATCTGTGTTATATCCCTTATAACCGTTTGCAGTCCTGACAAGAGTGTTGACCGCACCTATTGCCGCTGCCCCCTCATCTATATCCACAAGTGAAGCCATTATCTCATTCTTGTGAGGCACAGTGGCATTCATTCCCAGTATATTCAGTTCAAATGCACCCTTTACAGCATCCGCCAGTCCCTCCTTATGGGTGTGGAACGGTACATACACCTCATTTATCCCCAATATATCGCTGAGTGTGTTGTGTATAAGCGGTGACAAGGTGTGCTGAACCGGATCACCAAGCAAACCCAATAATCTTGTCTTTCCATTTATCTCCATATGTATCTCCATCCTTCAGTCTGTTATTTTAAACAGAGTTAGTATAACACAAAAAGAAACCGGAGTATATAACCACCCCGGTTTCTATGTTTATTGCTATTATTTATACTATATACGCATTATGCAAATACATTCTTCTTCTCGGCGATGAAATCTCCAAGTGCCGGAACGTCTATAGTATTGTCTGTCAGGTCAAACAATGGATCTGCGGCCTTAACCTTGATCATTGTATATACAGGAACTGTCTTGCCCTGGTAATATACCTCCACAACGATGTATGTGTAATTTCCACCATATGGTGCATAACACGAATCATCAGGTGTAAGAGCTGAATCATCACCATTTCTCACAATATCCTTTATGTCGCCTGATATAGATGTTAACTTTGCTGTACCAATCTTTGTGTATGACTTGATCATTCTATCAGTATCCTCTGTGTAGCTTGGTCTGATCGAGTAATCGGAATCATCATAATCCAGATCATAGTAAATGTTAACCTTTGTTACCTTTGTCTTCTCTGGAATACCAATCTTGTAATCAAAGTCAGGATCGTCAGTCTTTGAATCAACTTCCTTAACATATACTGTCTTTCCTGACGAAGCAAGTGCCTCTGCATCCTTTGGAAGCTCATCCTCTGCAGCCCATGTCTGCTTTGGATCGTAACACTTAATAGTTGGCATCTCTGGTACTGCTGATGCACTGTTTACAATAACATTGATGAACAGCTTTCTCTCATCATTGTTTCTTGTACGTCTACCTGTAACTGATGAATGTCCGGCACCACAATATGTGATCGCACCACTGCCATAAGCTGTAGTGTAGATGAAGTAAGCCTCCATTGCATCTCCAGGATCCGCTGCATACTTTGATGAACGCATCTTACTGTTCGATGAGTTATTTGAACCTGCAAGAGTATACCATACTGTTATGTTGTCACTCTCAAGATCAAGTGCAAATGCCTGCTGATGTGTACCCGATATGTTCAGTGATGAACTTATGTTGTATGGATACAATGTTACAAGACCTGAGTTAAGCTGTGTAGCCTTAACTGTCTCAGCACAAGCTGACTGATCCTGATTTGCTGCCTGTGACCAGGCTGTTGCTGCCTTATATGACTCCTGTGCATATACATATGGAAGTGTAGTTGTTGCACCGGCCATATTACCATTGTAGTAAAGTGCTGTCATTGCAAGTGCACTTACATATACCTTCTTATCTTTTCCAAGATATGGCTGCCAGTATGCATCCTTCTCAACAAATACATCCATAATGTTAGAATTCATACTGTTCAGTAATCCTTCGCCCGCTGTAGGATTATTTGCATATGGTGTCAGGTAATACAAGCTGCTATCCGGTGATGTATATGTCACATCATCGACTGTTCCATCTGCTGTGTATGTAACATCCAATGTACTTGTATTAACAGAAGCCTTGCTGTAAGAAACACTCTTAACGTTATACTTACCAAGCTTAAGCGGATTGTCATACTTGACAACATTGTCTGTTACATCAACATGGAATCTGTTCATTCCTACTACTGATATAAGTGACTTTGTAAGATTAACTGCACCTGCATTTGCATATGGTGACATTGAATCGTGGAAGAAGAACAAATCTCCTCCTGCTGATACATAGTCAAGTATGTACTGACATGTTTCCTTCTTGAAGTCAACCTTAAATCCACCAAATGAATCCGATGGTCCAAGAACAAGTATTGAGTACATGTTCTTCATAAAGCTCTTACCATATGAACGTCTGAGGTAAGTATTGTACTTATCCTTTGCCTCAAGTTCTGCGTTCTTTGCTGTCACATAATCTGAATAATACTTAGCAAAATCAGCTCCGAAATCATCTGACATCTTTCCTGCTTTGAAGTCACCCTCACAGTGATTCATTGTGTTGTACTTTGGCCAGAATATCAGATAATAATCGCCTGTATCCTGCATATACTGAAGGACTTTCTTTGTCTCTGCATTGCTTGTCCTGAAATTATTGATAAATGTACTGTAATTTGTAGTTCCTGTATATTTACCATCAATATAGTCTATTGCATTCTTGAGATAGTTATCAAGAATCTTCTTTGGCGTTGCAACCTTTGCTGACGCTGCTGAATATTCTGTAAGTGCAACAGCGGCAAGGCTCTCGTACTCTTCCTGACTATGTCCATCAACCTTCTCACCCTTGGCAAGCTTCTCAGCCTCTTCTACCATAGTATCAAGGCAATCATACTGAGCATCTACTCCATCTCCTGTCTTGAATGAAGCTCTATCACTTGAAGCAACCACAAGATCAAGATTTATGTCATAATCCTCTGAAAGCTCATCTGCAAGATTCGAATAATAATCATCCGCATCTGTGTTTGTATCAAACTCATATACGCCGAATCTGTTTTCATGTCTTCCAAGAACTGCATACTGAGTAGTTGAAGCGTTATCAAGCTCTGCCATGTTTGCAAATACATTGTACTTTGCAATCTTGTGAGCTGTCTGTGACTCAATATCAAAGTAAAGTGTATCAGTTGCTCCCCATGAGGTTGCCGTCTGTCCCTCTGCCATTGTCTGAACCTGAAGAACATTTATCTCACTCTTTGATACATTATTGTTTACTATCTTGCTGAGACCTGTAGAAGAAGCAACTATATTGCCATCCTCATCTGTTATCTCAAGATACCATGCTGCTGATCCAAAGAATTCTGAGTCAAGCGCTACTGTCAGTGATTTCTCCTGACCATTTGTGATCTTGTCCTCAAGACAATAATCACCGCCGCCCTTCTCGAACTTTGTATTCTTATCAACATCTACAAACAACTTGTAGTTATATACTGACTTGTCACCATCAACCTGGAATGTAAACTGTAGTCTGTTGGACTTGATATAAGTCTGCTGTATTCCCTGCTGATATGTAACTGGTTTTGTAGTGATAGTAAGTCTTGTTCTATGTGCACTTCCTGTCACCAGTCTGTTAAGAGATGCTGAAGTTGCATCATCATAGACTACCTTGTAATTATAATATACAGTATCTGTTCCCGGACGCTTATACCATGACTGATCCTGTACGTCTGAGTCCATATAATCAGTTTCCTTGAACTTACCTCCAGCAAGTGACTGAACACGCTTTGTCCATAAACTGTTACCGTATATTCCATCCTTATCACTTATATACTGTGTTGCATCCTTATCGAATCCCCACAGAATATTTGATCCATTTGCTCCTGTATGTCTTGCATAGAGAGTATCTACCAACTGATACATTCTTGATGATGGATCGAGATAATAATTCTTTCTCTCAAGCTTTCCATCTTTATACCAATATCCCTGAAGGAGCTCAGCCTGTGAAAGCTTATCACCATTTGCATTTGTACCCTGCATATTCTCATATACGCTGGTAAGCTCATCACTTATGATCATCGGTCTGCCTGATGCCATGTATGTGAGAAGCTCCTGATACTTTGTGTTTGTCAGGTCGTTACCATTCTCTGCAAGATATGTTGTTGTGTAATACTTGTCACCAACCTTTGGTGATGCAAGCATATTTGTTGATCCTGATATAGGTGCTGTATCTGGGCTATATGTAGATGCATTCATCAACTGACTGAGTGTACCTGTGTGGTAATACATGATGAATGTTGGGAATATCTGATATGTGTAACCCGGCGTAGCATTACCGATATCATTCTGTCCTTTGTACATCTCCGCTGGATTTCTATCCATAGCACTTATATCGCCACCGATATATACCAGATCGTATGTCGCTGCTATATCTTCCTTCATACCAATGAGCTGCTCGGTCGAAACCTGAGTGAGCTGAATATCTCCAATGGATATTCCATCGATAGCATACGCTATCTTCGCCTTGGTAAGATCAAAATCATAATACTCTGTTCTGGCCGCAAGCTCCTGTTTAGACTTACCACTTACTACATCAGATGGAACTGTATAATAGTTTCCTGTTATTTTAGTTGTTCCATCACTTCTTGTTGTATAAGCTGTACTTACGGTATCCTGAAGTGCTGCCACCTCAAGATCAATCGGATAATCCGGCTGAATCTCAAGTACCTTGAACTTGTTATCAGAACCATCGCGATACACACTGGCATTGATAACATCAGCCACTGCCTTTGCCGATGGTGAATCAACTACCGGAATGGTTGGATCTGAATCATCGCCACTGCCATCTCCTGAGCCCTTTCCGTCACCGGCCTTAGAAGAAACTATAAAATACTGTCCACTCTCGACTGCACTGCACAGATCCTTGAATACCGCTGTGCCTATCTCCTTGTTATATGTACCCTTGTCAATAAATACAAAGTCATACTCTGAGAGATCAAGCTTATCATAAGTACCATTCATGAATACTGCCTGGGTTTCGAGATATTTGTCATGCAGACCAGTAACATACGAAACAACCTTTGCCGCATCTGAGAAATCCAGATTAGTATATACAAGATCACTCTTATACTCATAATTGAGATCTGCATTACCAACATTCTCCTGGAAATCCTGATATGTAACTACAACATTCTCATCTTCTGTTCCTGCTGCGTCTATTCTGTATGTGTATCCTGATACATTGTCCTCGTCAACTGTCTTAATATTGAAATCATACTGATAATCAGTATCACTTCCGTCAACAAGACCGGAATTATCAGCTACTCCAACCACAAGATCATCATAAGAGAACTGGTCATCACTGACATCTCCTCCAACTACAACCTTGTAGCTATATTCAGGGCTGAGTCTGTCAAAGCTGTATGTGTATACAGTCTCCATAACTGTGTTGCCATCAGCATCCTTTATCTCCTGACCATTCTCGTCAAGTTTCGGAACCTCTTTCATCTCAAGAGGAGCCTTCATAAGAATATCTACTGATGTTCCTGCCAGATTAAGCTGTGTTCCATTTTCTACTACAAGATATGCATACATATCTGCTGCTGGATCCACTGCATCACCTGCATCATCAGTACATCTCACTGTACCGGAAACTGACTTTGTCTTGACATCCTTATAGTATGATGTTGCAAAGTTGACATTCTTAAATGCCTTACCGCCATTGGTCATCGCCTCTACAAGATCGGCACTGTCAATGAGATAAACATCAGCACCACTTGGCACATATCTTGAAAGACCTGTACCACTGCTTGAAGTACCATTCGCATACATATGTCCTGTCAGATCGCTGTTTGGAGCCTTCTGTACAGATTCCCATGTATTTGTCTTCGCATTGAATGTGTAATCAGCAGAAGCCATGTCTCCACGTGTAGCACTGCTATTCTTCTCTGTGATTTCACTGAACATTGCACTGCCGGCTCCGTCCTCTGAAATCACAAGTATCTTGGCATTATCAAAGTTCCACGACTTTCTGTCTCCTGTAAGACCTGATCTTGAACCAGCCTTATCATATGTGGAATCCTTGATATTATCCGGTATGTTACCATCAAGGAAATCAAGTATTGATACACCCTCATACCACTTATAGTATGTTCCATAGTTAAGGTAATCGCTACCACCCTCGCTGGCTTTTCTCTCTGCCTGAAGAATAAAGTCAGAGATCGTCTTTGTTGTCTTGTTTATATCAGGAGTCGTCTTGTTATCATCTGCCTCCTGATAAAGTGTCTTAAAGAAATCCGGCTCTGTAACAAGGACATTATCATATCTTGCCACAGCACCCTTAGTGATCAGCTTGTATGCAAGTGCACCCATTCTGTAATCATCATTATTTCCTGTTATAAGCTCTGGCTCTGATGTACACAGAGTTCCTGTACACAATGCTATAGGATGTGAGTTTGCTGTAGCATACGCATCCAACCAGTTATACAGATCCTCGCTTATATCATTTGCTTTGCTGGCATAATCGCTGGCACCATTCGCCCAAATATATATGAAATCCGCCTGATTGAGGATTCCCTGGGCTGTTGTATCCATGCTGTTCAGCTCGCTGACTGTACAAGTTGTAAGAGTCACCGCACCGGCAGCCATGTTATCGCTTATCGTCTTATATCCATTGAACACTGCAAGTCTAAAATACTCACCTGCATACACATATCTCCAGAGATATGTTGTTGAATCGTATCCTGTCAGCTTCTTCGCATCACCTGAAAACTTGCTATCAGTGACGGTTTCCTTCAGCTTCTCATCCATATCTGCATTACCACTATATGAATCAGGTACTATCTGGACGATTCTGAATTTGTCCTCTCCTGTCTGTTTCTTGCCAGCATCGTTGGAGTTCTTGACTGCCAGATCGATATTGGACAATCCTGTCAGACTTGTAGATTTGCTTCCGCTGCCGTTCGCATCACTCAGGGAAGCCTGAGAATCGGAGTTAGCCAGTGTATAATTCACAAATATAGAGCTGACTACAAGTGCGAATATAATAGCTATAGATGATAAGACTATTTTTTTATTCTTAAACACTGTATTTTCCTCCTCTATTAATCCCACTCATGCTTCTTGAGCACGAATGAATTTCTGAGTCCAACTACACTTGTTACTTTATATGTCTCTTTTGTTTTTGTGTCTTCAAATCCAATAATCACTGCAACACTATTGTCTGCAGGATTGACCTGAAGCTGAAAGCTTTTCACGTTGTTAGCAAGCACTGTACCTTTCTTGGAGCTTGCATCCACATACTTTGTACACGATGAAAGCACCGCCTGTGCCTGATTTACCTTTGCTGAATCGCTGCTCTTGAGATCCTGCTTTGCCTGATTAAGCGTTTCATCACTCATCTCCTGTCTGAAAACATACAATTTCTTGTCTGTCTTGCTGTAGGTAATCGTACAGAATGCAGTCTTATCTAGCTCAGATGAATACTGAACCCACAGATAATCAGCATCTATAAATGTGTGCACATCCTCTGAAGCACCAGCGCCGCCAAAAGGCTTAACATCCGCTATATCATAGCTATTGCTTTTTTTCTTTATCACACCGCTATCTGACACTATATCCTGGATTACATCAGCAACGCCTCCCTGCTTACGGAGTGTGCTTCCCGATCCTGCGGATTTCACATACGTATCCTCAGGAACAATAAAGCTTCCTGTAACCTGAGTGAATGATGTTCCAGTCTGTACGTAAGCAGTTCCATCAATCTTGATATCACTTGCCCCCATCAGTATGTCTGCTATCGCATCATATGTCTCAGTCGCCTGAGACTGAAGCTTCTGTCTGGACGACTGCTTCTTATGTGACGCAACAGTTGTAGATATAAGGGACATGACAGCAACCATGAATATTCCCAAGATTGCCATATACAGTATAAGCTCTATGAATGTGAAGCCCTTGTCTTTATTTCTACATATCATTCTTCACACCCCCTAATTCTTTCCATATGTATGACCGCCTGTATACTGGTTCAGGTTGACCCTTCCAACAGTATTGTTGCTGTTATACTTGCAGAAACGATACTCTCCATATCCAGTCAGCACCTGACTGTCAGATTTCCTGATAATAATAACCTGCTCTGAAAGAGGAGTAGTCACTGAATCTGCATCGTAATCGTCAGCATAATATATCGTAACTCTCTCCAGCACCTTGTCAGGTGCAGATGAATTAGCAGTAAATGACTCCGCCCTTCCATCAGCGCATATACCATAGAAAATATCGTAATTAGCACCATTCTGGACTATCCTTACCGCCTCTCCACTTTTTTGCGTCCTAGTTCTCATCTCAAGCGCCGACAATTCACTGTCAAACTTCTGCAGTGAAGCAGTTGCCTGAGACGCTCTTATTGATGATATAGTGAGAAAGCCCACGCCTGACATTACTGCAATTATAGCAATAACAATTATCATCTCTATAAGCGTGTATCCATTATTTGATTTTATACCATTCTTCATCAGCTACACCCCCTATTCAACATTCTTCTTCCAGTTCTGGAATACAAGAATATCTTCGTATGAGATGTCTGATATTGATGCTCCTGTTACCTCTGTGTTACCTTCGCTCTTGGATGATGTATAGTTCTTCAGCACCTTTGTTGTAAGCGTATTGAGCTTTTCGTCTGTGCTCTCTGAACACTGTTCAAGAAGATTTGCAACAAATGCAGCGTCTGCTGATATTGACATATTATGGTCAATTATAAGCTTTGATCCAGTGATTATCATACCTCGGAAGCTCTTAACATTCTCATCAAATCTTACATTACCACCGGCAATTATAATTCCCTGGAATGATCCATCTCCATTGTTTGGCTGGAGCTTAACATCACCAGAATTGATAACTATGGTTTTAGCCTCATTATCTGTTGCATTTCCAATTGTCTTCTCAATTGAAAGGTTTTTGCTGAACACATACGCCAAATCAACGTAGTGGTTTAAAGGAGTGATACTGTAATCATATGAATATGTATCTCTATCCTTATCATATGAGCTTAAATATCCTACCGATGAGGAAGTGTAATTAGCTATTTCCCACGCATTCTGTGTACGCTTTGTTTTATCATCCACATTGTTAAGAACCGACAGATGATCCTTCATATTAATATACATATATGAAAGGAATGTGCTTGTCTGTTCTTCGTCACTTGCAGTTCCTGAACCAGCAAGCTTAAGTGCATCCGCCTTGAGATCATTAAATGCCTTTTTATTGTTGTCTGTGCCCTTGTTTCCAAGAATATTAGTAAACACCTTGCCTGTTGAAACATTATCAAGAGCTGTAGCCACATCCATTGTGGTAGTTGTGGATGCTCTCAGGAACAGCGAATCATCGTTATTCTGATCTGTGACAGCACCACTTGCATTTATCTTGCCCTCTGCCGGAAGAACCAGCTTAACCTGGAACTGCTCGTACTTCTGTACATTATAAAGCTTGCTGCTTATCTCATCGCCATAATCCTGGAGAAGCTTATAATATTTCTCAGCAAATTTCTCTGCATTGCTTACATTGGATGAATCCTTTCCATCCTCAATATACAGATAATAATAATCATGTCCTGAAACAGTCTGCTTAATAGCTGTTACGCCCTTTTCTCCTTCTGTAGCAAGATCCTTGAGGAAATCATCATACAGATCAAGTATGTTCGCATCTGCCTCAAATGTCTTTGGGAACTGAAGTGTAACTGTAGTGATTCCTGTGTCAGGGTCAACCTTCTCAGTGTTGTTCACTACAGACCACTGGGTAAGGAACATAAGCTGATTTGTCTTCACATCAAGAGACTGTCCTGTAGAATAATCCTTCAGTGTTGTGAATGCGTAATCTGCATTCTCATCAACTGTTATATTCTCATCGTCCTCAGGAACACTTGAAGCAGCAATCTTTGAGAATTCGATATATGACTTACCTGCTATATACAGTGAATTAAGATCCTGTAAGTCAAGTGTTGAATTCTTACCATTTACAATAATTGCACTATCACTAAAGTGTGATCTGAGCTTATATCCTGTTGCAAGATATCCTTTTTGTCTGAGATAATTCAGACTTCTTGTATCCTGTGCATTGTAGCTATATCCAAAATAACTTCCCTGAGTAAATTTCAAGCTTGCTTTCTCTGCATTAAGCTCTGTATCATCAAAGATATACGCATCTGCAGAAGCTTTCAGTGAGCCTCCGTCTTTTCCTCCAATGACGATATTATCTGCCCAAAGCTCTGATAAAGTCTGTGTACGACCTGACAGATTTATCTCAGCTCCGTTATATGCGGCAAGAGAACCTGAACACACAACCACATCTGAGTTGAGTGTAAGTGTGGAATTCTTACCATTTACAAATATTCCTGAGTATGCACTGCTTTCCTTTGTACCCCACATTGTGGTAGGCTTACTCTCATATTTGTTCGTAACCTTTGTCTCGGCTACATCATTATAATCCTTATTGTAATAATCGCTTGCTGCGTAGATGTTACCCTTAACCTGTGCGTCGGTTGTCCGGTTGTCGTTGTCCTCTCCTACCTCGACACCCATATCCGCAAGTATCGCATATTCATACAATGTATTGTTTGATACACTGCTTGTATCAAATGAAACATTGTACTCAGGCTCCGTGAGAACAATGTCCGTAGTGATAGACTGCTCATAGGTTCCTGCTGTTGATCCTTGCAGATTCACACTTCTCTTAACACACACATTCTTGAATGTGACAGACTGAACCTTGTCATTTTCGTAACCCGACTGCTTCTCCGTCTTAATTCCTCCATTATTCTTATAATACTGAGTTGTTGTCTTGTTATTAACATCAGTATATATAAGCTTCATGTTCGATGTATCAAGTCTGACACCATCCGGATTGTCCACCGCATCATACTCATTAGATATGAAAGACTGAAGTGTATCTGTCACGTTCTTAAGGCTCTTATAGTTTGTATCTGCAACAAAGCCTGTCATGAAAAGCTTTTTGAAAAGCTCATTTGCCGATTTATTGTCAAGGGTAGTAAACGCCTGAGCCTTAGTATCATACACAACAACCAATTCAGCCGTAGTTGTGTACGCCGAATAAAGGTGCTCATTGGTCGCTGCGCCTACCCCCGCATACATCTCATCAAGTGCAGTTTCTACCTCATAAAAGTTATTCAGGGAATTCAGCTTATAAAACTTGAGCTTGTATGTCATCATAGCTCCCATAAGTATCGCTGAAGCAAGAATGCACATAAATGTGGTTGCGACTATTACAAGGACGAAACTTGAACCGTGATCATCGTTATGCCTAAGCTTTCGCTTTAATCTCTCAATCATCTGTTACTTCCCCCTTGTTCCAGTAACCGTCGTCTTGTTTCCTTTACTATCTGTCAAAGTAACTGTTATATCGTACATATATACACTGTCACTCTGATCCTCTGTCAAACGAGCTACAGGATAGTCAGAATTAACATTGTCAAAATCAAAGTTGGCATATACATTAAGATCTGACGACTTTGCTCCCGCTGCCAGCTTAAGTCTCACCTTGACATCTGACATCTTGGTGTTCTTTCCTGCATTCGTATATGTAAGATCATCAACGTTCGCCACATTGAACTGCTCACGTATGATCTTCTTGTATGTATCGCTGAGCTCTGCTGTCGTCTCGAATACATACACATCCGCCTTCTCAGATATTCCTGAATTATCCACCGTTATGGTATCTGTCGTACAGTATGAACCATTGTATATCGCCGGAACATAGAGAAGATACACAGGTGGCAGACCATTCGTAAACTCCTGCTTGTATACTATTCCATCACCATATAAGGTGGTAGGCTTGTATACATTTTTGCCTGAGCTCTCATACTGTGATCTGATAACTGAGACCGTTGTATAATCTGTGTATTCCACATAACACTCAACTGTATATGTGGATCCCAGCTTTGATATCTTGATCTTGGTATTCTTCTGGAAATGATCCTCATCGAATGTTCCACCACCGGAAAGATAATGGTTGTACTGCACATCATACTTTCTCAGCACGTCAAGCTTCGCATCCAGGAAATACTGATATGCGAGATTATCAAGATTGCTGCCTGTTGCGGCTACATTATAGGTGGCACCTATAATGATAGCCGACTGTTTGCTGTCCAGATTTCTGATAGTTCCCGATTCCGTAGCATTAGTCTGTATGGCGCCACTTTCATCGCTCTTGAATGTCGCACCACCATCAAGACCTGCAAGCACATATCCATTCTTAAGAACCTGATATGCCGCATCATTCACATCCACCTGACAGGTGTAGGTCTCATAAGATTTTCCTATGGATACATCGTTGCAGGTATAGGTTGTGTCCGAATATTCCGCCGTTTTAGAATTCGGCAATGTAATAGACTTTCCCGATGGTGTTCCCTTTGTAAAGGAATATGTCTTTGTTCCATTGCCATCAGGAATATTCACATTTCCTGACAGATCAGCGGTCTTAAAGATCTCCATGATCTCCTCAGCCTTCTCGACTGCATACTGCTTCTTCGTCGATGTAGTACCCGTCTTCGTGGCTGTGATCAATGCATTGGTTATCGGATAGATCAGAATGGCAAATATGGCAGCAGCGATTATAATCTCTACTAAACTAAATCCTTTATTGTTTGATTTAACCATTTATTTGTTCACTCCATTTAAGTGTATGCATCTACTGGGCTGTTGTTGTGGTCGTAGTCGTAGTAGACTTTACTGTTGGGTTTCCAAAGATGTTGTTTGTACCTGTCTGTACATTCACATCTGCGTGATCTGTAGTTCTGTCATCACCGTTTACTGCATATGAGGTTATAGTCATATCTCCCTCATACTTTCCTGTCTGTTCGTTGAATGCTATAGTGACATCGTCAAGAGTCATTCTGTAATCACCATTCTTGATGTAGTCGATGACATCCTTGATATCCTTGTAGTCTCCCTCGTATGTGACAGGGAATGATGCTGAATAGCAGTTGTAACCTGATGCTGTAGCTGCTGAATCATCTATAGTCACGTCAGATGCTGCTGCATCTGTTGAAGCACTTGAATTATCAGCAACGGTAACGTCGCCCACAGCGCCTGCGCCAAGTGTATAGAAAAGTGTCTCCTCACCCATTGTTACACTAGGAAAGTTGAACTTATACTTATCCTTTACACCCTGTAAATACATGATTGTGTTATCCTGATACAGCTCTGATGGAAATTCTGCAAGAACAGCCTCATAGTCTGCCTTGTACTTCTCAGTGTCAGCTATGTACTGCTGTCTGTTCGCATCCTTCTCAAGCAGGCTGTTATAATATGTCTGTCTCTCGTTGTACTGACTTTCAATACTCTTCTTGTCATCAAAATTGCTCATGGCAAGGAATCTTATAGGAAGCACTAAGATAGCAATTCCCAATATGAATAATAATAGATTTCTCTGGCCCTTTGTGATTGAATCCATGATAGTCCCTCCTTAATTAACTGATACTTCATCTGTTGAAGTCTCGGTGTCATCTGCATTTACATCCTTGTAGATACATGTAACTGTAAAGTCGTATGTCGTATCCCCGCTCTGCTTATCCACATTCTCAGTGACAGACTGAACGAATGAATTGTCTATGCACTCTATATCCTTGAGGTTTATTGCAAATGCAGCTATATCCTCGTACGACTTCGTGTTACCTGTGAAACTAACCTCTGTTGAAGATGAATCAAACGCTGTAAGACTGATTCCCTTTGGCATCTTGTCCTCAAGCTCCGCAATAAGTGTTCCAACATTCTCATTGAGGTTCTCTGTGTAGCTGTACATATTCTGAGCATCCATGTATACAGACTCTGCATCCTCATAGTCCTGTACGATCTGCTCTATATCCTTGATAGAATCAATATCTCTGTTCACCTGGTCAAGCTTTGACTGAGCCTTGTTCTTAGCTATGAACGAGTACGCTGTAACACCACCTGCAACTATGACTGCTATGATGATAAATGCTATAACCAGTGGTGTTGTGTCAACACTGCTTGCACCGCCCTTGCTGCCAGTCTCACCAAGCTCGAAGCCCATAGGGTCAAAGGCAGCTCCGATAGGAACCATGAGATATACAGGATTATAAATCTTAAGATCAATCTTTGGGTCAAATTTGATGTTATACAATGTATCCATTACTCTGGTTGATACATTGAGCTGAACCTTGAACAAGCCGTCGATTCCCTTGATAAGGGCTCCATCACCTGTGAGGAATACATCATCAATAGGCTTATCAGGATTCTTTGATGTGAAGAAGTCCATAACTCGACCGATGTTGTTGATGAGATATCTGAACGCTCCTGTTATTGCGTTGTCGTCGAAATCTACCGTGAGAAGTCTTTCATTCTGAAGTAATGTCATGGCTGTTGTTGCATCCACGCCCTTCGCATCCATAACTTCATTCACAACAACATTTGTTCCGTATGGAACTGTTCTCTGAAGGAGAAGTGTATCTCCTTTTACGATGTTGAGCACTGTTGATTCACTGCCCAACTGGATTACCATAGTTGTCATTGCCTCTGTTGTCTGAGTCTTGATCAACTGAAGCATTGCATTACCAATATAATCAAGTGCTACTACTTTCAGTCCAGCCATAGCTGCGAGATCATAGTATGATCTTACCATGTTCTCTGGTGCAGCGACTGCAAGAACTCTGAGCTGCTTGTTATTCTCTTCATCAGTAACTGTCTCAAGAACTGTATGAGACACTACGTAATCCTCTATATTAACAGGGAAATACTCTGATGAGTTCGCATTAATAATTCCTTTAATTTTGTTCTCCTTAACGAAAGGTACAAGAACCTCTCTGTTAACGATCTTTGTAGAGGTAAGAACGAATATCGCGTTCTTGTTTGTTATTCCATTTGCTGAGAGCTGAGACTTGATTGCCTCTGCTATTCTCTCTTTGTCTCTGATCACGCCATCCTCATAGGCATCTTCCGGTGTCTCGAAGATGATAGCGTTGTGTATCGTTGACTGCTTCTTGTTTGAAGGTGTAACTTCAACGATAGTAATACTTTCATTTGTAATGTCGATTGTTAAGACTTTATTATTACTCGCCATTTTTATAGCCTCCCTCGCTAATCAGTAGTTTTGTATGGAAAATTCCACATTGCTTTGAGTACCAGCTTACCGCTGTTCACCCCATTCATATAATTGTTCCGGATAAGTGCTTTCCGGATAAAGGTCAACATTCTGTCACCCTTTTAATAGCTCATCTCATCCACATAATGACCCTTTTATATAGAAGAAACTCACTGAAAAATAAGTACCAGCTCTACCTAGGTAAGCCAGTTGCCGCCATAAGTCATGCTATGTGACATGTCACATATACAAAAAACCGCTGACTGCAAAGAAAGAGTGAGTATAAAGGATCAGACTATATAACACTCTATATAACATTCTTTCCTTCATATTCAGCTCTGTGTAAAGATATAGCAACCGGGGAAAATCCCCAGCTACTATAAATATAAATAGTAGATAATGTGTCAGCACCTGACGATGATCACACTCACTGCCTGTACGAGGTTGCAACAGGTATAATCACCGTCTGTGCTACACTTATGTAACATCAATCATGTTCTCATGAACAATCCGTAAGTTTACACAAGTCTGTCAGAATCTTACTTGTATTCTGCACATACATCTGGATAAAGCTCTGAACCATTAACTGTTACAGTGAAAGTAGACTTATCTGAGCTAAGTGTAAACATAAATGGCTGATCCTTATCATACTTTGGCTTGTATGCAGCTGAACCAAGCTGTGATACAACCTCGCTTGTAAATGCAGCGCCAGTTCCATTTACTGCAACAGGCTTTGTTGTTGATAATGTATAATCACCAGCTTCTGCTGCATCGTAAGCTGCCTCTACTGAAAGTGCGTTTGTAACTGCTGTTGCGATTGTCTGTGCATTTGATACATCTGTTGATCTTCTTGACTTAGCGATGTACTTGATAAGTGCCGGTGCAAGAGCTCCAGCAAGGATTGCCATGATAGCAATAACGATAATTAACTCTACTAATGAGAAACCTTTGTTGTTTTTCTTCATAATATTACTCTCCTTTTTAGTTGTTTATTGTGTGTTGTTATGTGCTTTGCACTATATCAAACCGGCATCCTCGTTCTACCGGGTTTAACCTTTTTAGTTATCATGCAGGTCATACATGATATATCAAATAGCTACCAGACGTATGTTACTTGTAAGCATCACACACATCCGGATACAGCTCTGAGCTGTCCACCTTTACGGTGAATGTAGCCTTATCACTATTGACTGTGATAGTGAACTGCTTGTCCTTGTCATACTTTGGCTTGAATGTACTTGTCCCAAGCTGACTTGTGACTTCTGATGTGAACGCATTCGATGTGCCAAGCTGTGTGCCATCGGTATTCACCGGGTAATCACCAGGTGTGGCATCATCATATGCCTTCTCTACCGATAAGGCATTGGCGACTGCCGTCGCTATAGTCTGGGCGTTCGACACATCGGTCGATCTTCTTGACTTTGCTATGTACTTTATGAGCGCCGGTGCAAGTGCTCCGGCGAGAATAGCCATGATAGCTATGACTATGATAAGCTCCACCAGTGAAAAGCCTTTATTTCTATTCATCTAATTTCCTCTTTTGTTTATACATTATCCATAGCATCGTACATACTCATGATAGGTCCATATACCGCTGCAACTATCATGCCAACAACACCTGCAAGAAGAACCATAATCATAGGTTCCATAGCTGCTGTAAGCGCATTTGTTGCCGCCTCAACTTCTTCGTCATAGTAGTCAGCAACCTTGCTGAGCATCTCCTCTATATCTCCTGTCTCCTCACCAATCTTTGTCATGGCTGAGAGCATCGGTGGAAGCATCGTCATATCCTTAAGTGGTTTTGAAAGCGGTACACCCTTGGACACCTGAACCTTAGCATCCATCAGGCCGTCTCTGATAATCTTGTTATCCATCATCTTTGCAACCTGCTCAACAGCATCTATCATCGATATACCTGACGCCATCAATGTACTCATGGTTCTTGCAAATCTTGCACAGGCTGTCTTAACATTCAGATTTCCGAATATTGGAGCCTTAAGTCCTATGTTCGCAAAGAGCTGTTCGCCAAACGGTGTCTTCTTGAAGAACTTAACACCGAACACTATAGCTGCCACTATGATTATGAGCAGCCACCACTTATACATAACGAAATCTGCCGCCGCCATCATCATACGAGTTGCGAGTGGAAGCTGAGTTCCCATCTCTTCAAACATACTTGAGAAGTTTGGTATAACCGCTACCAACACTACTATGATAACTATAACCATAACACAGAGAACTACTATAGGATATGTCATGGCACCCTTGATCTTGGATGACAATGCATTGTCCTTCTCGAAATGCTCTACCAGTCTGTCCAAGCAAATCTCAAGATTACCAGACATCTCACCAGCCGACACCATGTTGATCATGATAGGCGGGAATACATCCGGGTTAACTCTGAGCGCATCCGCCAGAGTTCCACCTTTCTCTACATATGTACGCGCATCTGCTATGGCCTTTCTCAGTGTCTTGTTCTCAATCTGATCCCCCATCAGCTCCAGTGCGGATATGATGGTAACACCGGCCTTGATGACCGCCGAGAACTGTTTACAGAATACACCCAGGTCTCTTGACTTGACCTTCTTCTTAAATCCTATACCCCCGAGCGGGCTGCTCTGCTCCGTCAGACTCATGATCGAGTAGCCTTCTGACTTCAGCTTCTTCTCAGCACCGTCTCTGTTAGGGGCCTCGATGGTACCTTTTTTATTCTTACCATCTCTGTCAACAACCTTGTAATTAAATACTGCCATTGTCTCTCCTCCGACCCAATCTTAATATTCTTACGTTTTCATGTATCTGCACTTTAAAAGCGCAATAATGCAACATAAATTATATGTAAAATATCTTACTATACCACACAGATTTAATCAACATTTAATTATTTGCACGTTATTTTTTAGACAATGTGCACAATGCGGCTTGGTTATTATACCACATTTTTCCATATGGCAATCGATTATTCCATATATCTTACTGTCCGTTGATCTTCTTTCTCAGGTACTGCTGATCCTGTGCGTATGTCATGGCAACCTCTCTTGTGACGGTCCCTGAAGCATACAGCTCATACAATGCATCGTCCATAGTGATCATACCTAAGGCTCTGCTTGTCTGGATAGTTGACTGGATCTGATGAGTCTTGGCTTCTCGTATCAGACTTCGTATAGCAGGTGATGCAAGCATTACCTCGAAGGCTGCAACTCGTCCGTTGCCGCTCGCTATAGGAAGAAGCGACTGTGAGATAACTCCCTCAAGAACCATCGCGAGCTGAACTCTTACCTGCTGCTGCTGGTTTGTAGGGAAGATATCTATGATACGATCGATGGTACTTGCCGCACCGATTGTATGTAGTGTGGAGAATACCAAGTGTCCTGTCTCGGCAGCGGTTATGGCTGTGGAGATAGTCTCAAGATCTCGCATCTCTCCTACGAGGATGATATCAGGATCCTCACGGAGTGCTGCACGAAGTGCATTTGCATAGCTGAGTGTATCCATACCAACCTCTCGCTGGTTAACTATTGCCTTATTGTGATGGTGAATGTACTCTATAGGATCCTCAAGTGTGATGATGTGATCCGTAAGGTTCTCATTCGCCTTGTTTATAATAGATGCAAGTGTGGTTGACTTACCAGAACCTGTAGGTCCTGTTACGAGAACCAGACCTCTCTTTCTCTTGTAGAGCTCAACAACCTCCCTTGGAATACCAAGCTGGTCAGGTCTTGGGATCTGTGTCTCAACTCGTCTGTACGCTGCTGCCATGTTTCCCTTGTCCATGAATACATTGACACGGAAACGTCCGGTCTCAGGTGAATCGAATGAGAAATCGACCTCTCCTCTGTCCTGAAGTATGGCCTTATGCCTGTCCTTCATAGTAGATCCAATTGCCTCTGCCGCATCAGCAGGTGACAGTGCCGGAACCTCAACCTCGGTGAGCTTACCGTTGATTCTGAGCTTAGGTGGTATACCTACAGCTATATGAACATCTGACGCCTTTGCTTCTACAGAGAAGGCAAGTAATTCCTTCATGTCTAACATAACTTGTCCCTTCCTTTCCCTTTTGCATTAATAATTACAATTTATATATAATCTCATTATATATCTCTTATATCTTACAGCTCTCCCATGTCCACTCCCTCGGCCACGGTCACTGTACTGTGAACAATCTTGTTCATCTCTGCTATGGATGTGATACCATCAAGAACGTGCTTGGCAGCTCCCATCTTCAGTGTGAGCATTCCTTCCTTGAGGGCCTGCTTCTCAATGACATCCGCTGTAGCTCCGGAAGCGATAACAGCCTGAAGCTCTCTTGATACAGGCATCATCTCGTATACACCGATTCGTCCTGAATAGCCTGTGTCGTTACACAGTGGGCATCCCTGTGGCTCGTAGATGATGACATCCTCCTCGTCAGCCGGAACACCGAGCTGAACTCTCTCATCATCCTCCACAAGTCTTGGCTGCTTACATGTGGTACAAAGTCTTCGCACAAGTCTCTGTGCAATAACTCCAACAACAGCATCACCGGCGATGTATGACTCAATACCCATATCGATAAGACGGGTGATGGTCGAAGCCGCTGAGTTAGTATGCAGTGTCGATACAACCAAATGTCCTGTGATAGCGGCCTGTACGGCGATTCCTGCTGTCTCACCGTCTCGGATCTCTCCTATCATGATGATATCCGGATCCTGACGAAGGATAGATCTGAGGGCTGCCGCGAAAGTCATGTCCGCTTTGTTATTAACCTGCACCTGATTGATACCGTTGATGTTCGCCTCGACAGGGTCCTCAACGGTGATGATATTAACATCCTCTGTGTTAAGCTCACTGAGTGATGTGTACAGTGTAGTTGATTTTCCTGATCCTGTAGGTCCCGTTACAAGGATGATACCATGTGGGTTGCTGAGGATATTATCGAAAACCTTCTCCTGCTCTGCATCGAAACCAAGGGCACTCTTCGGTTTTGTCAGACCGTCCTTGGATGTAAGTCTCATAACCGTCTTCTCTCCGAAAACTGTTGGAAGGATAGAAACACGGACATCAAACTCTCTTCTGTCAACCATGATGGTGATACGACCATCCTGTGGTTTTCTCTTCTCTGCTATATCCATACCGCCTATGATCTTGATACGGGCTGTGATACCTGCCAGTATGCTGAGGTCGTATGACATAACCTGCTTAAGTGCACCATCTATTCTGTATCTGACTCTGACGCTGTTCTCCAGAGCCTCTATATGTATATCTGACGCTCTCTGTCTTACTCCGCCTTCGATGATCTGCTTAACCAGAAGTACGATAGGGGAATTATCGATTTCTTCGTTGCCCTCTTCCTCGTCGCCTCCGCCGAGCACATTCTGCTGCTCCTGTCTGTAGGCCTCAGCAGCCTCCATAGCCTGAGCGCTTCCGTAATACTTGTCTATGGCATTCCTGATTCCCTCCTCAGATGCGAGCATCGGCTCTACCTGAAGATTTGTCACAAGACCAATATCGTCCATGGCCATGATATCCATTGGATCTGCCATGGCTACCTTGAGGATGTTCGGGTTATCAGGATCTATCTCTATAGGTATGGCCTGATACTTGGTGACCATGTTCTCAGGCACCATGTGTATAACCTTCTCCTCGATCTTAGCTCCCTTGAGCTCTATGTAGTCAATTCCCAACTGGGTTGTAAGTACCGTAATCAGCATGTCGTTACTTATAAATCCCAGATCAACCAGGGCGTTACCAAGCTTTCTGCCGGTCTCCTTCTGCTTTGCAAGTCCTTCCTGAAGCTGTTCCTCCGTGATAGCCCCCGCTGCTACAAGGACATCTCCAATTCTGATCTTCTTACGTCCCACGCTTAATCGCATTCTCTAAATACCCTCCTCACGTCTCTCGCAATTCTACGCACAGGCAGAATTATCCAAATACCTAAAGCGTATTATATCACAGTATTTTCACATTTTAAACATTTTGTACATATTTAGATACATTTTTTTGCACTTTTATCGGATTTTTGCTTTTTTACAGGGTGGATAGGCACTATTTCTGCACAATAAACATATTATATAAGCAAGCTGACTGTACTAATTGTAAAATAGCCCGTCCAGCAAATGTACAGCCGGTACAATCAATTTACGGGAGCAGTTCATATATGGAAGCGTTTAAAAACCCACTAACTCCCGAAGAAGAGAAAAAATATATTGCGCTGTGCCTGTCCGGCGACAAGGCTGCCCGCAGCATTCTGATAGAGTACAATCTCCGTCTGGTCGCCCACATATCCAGAAAGTACAATTCCGCCGTGAGGGATCCCGAGGATCTTCTGTCCATAGGCACGATAGGTCTCATCAAAGCCATAGACAGCTACAAGCCCGACAAAGGCTGTAAGCTGTCAGGTTATGCCGCCAAATGTATCGAAAACGAGCTTCTCATGACTCTCCGCCACGAGAAGAAGAAGGCGCGTGAGGTCTCGATCTACGATCCCATCGGCACTGATAAAGAGGGTAACGAGATCGTCATCCTTGACATCATAGGTTCGGAGAACGTCAACGTTCTGGACAAAATGATACAGGACGACCACCTGTGCCTGCTTCCCTCCTGCATATCATCGCTCCTCTCATCCAGGGAGAGGGAGATCATATGTATGCGCTACGGTCTTGACGGGCAGTCACCTCTCACCCAAAAGGAGGTAGCCAGGATGCTCGGAATCTCCAGGTCATATGTATCGCGCATAGAGAAAAAGGCTCTTGGCAAATTAAGAGGATGCCTGGATTGACATCCAGACATCCTTATGATCACTCTTTTCTTCTCAGTATAATACCGGTCTCAAGCTCCTTATCAAGCTTCACCCTCAATTTCTGCTTTGGATGTGGCGCAGAGTCCATGCTGTTTTCTTTCTCGTCGTATATCGCCTGAACCTCGCACTCTATATTTGTTCCATCAAAGCCCATGGCTTCAAGCTTCTCTCCCACCAGGAACTTATTCTTCTGCTCAAAGCATACACAGCCATCCGGGGTAACCTCTCTCACAGTTCCAATATACGTATAGTTTTTTACATATGTGTTGCTATCATATATCTGTGATTCTGAGTCTGTCTTCCCGAAATAAAATCCCGTTGTGAACTGCCTGTATGTGCATTTGGCTATCTCTCTCTTGTAGTATTCCATGTTTGCTCTGTACTTCTCTTCTGACTCCATATAATCATCTATGGCTTTTCTGTAGGTTCTGGCAACGGTCGCCACATACAGAGCCGTCTTCATACGTCCCTCTATCTTGAAGCTGTCTATTCCGGCTTCCATCATCTCCGGGATGTACTCTATCATGCACAGATCCTTGGAGTTAAATATATATGTTCCTCTGTCGTCCTCGTTGACAGTCATATACTCTCCCGGTCTGGTCTCCTCGACGATGGAATACTTCCATCTGCACGGATGGGTGCACGCACCATGATTCGCATCCCTGCCTGTGAAGTAGTTGCTGAGAAGGCATCTTCCTGAATATGATATGCACATAGCGCCATGGATAAATGACTCTATCTCCATATCGTCCGGTATGTTTGCTCTTATCTGTGATATCTCCGCAAGGGACAGTTCTCTGGCAGACACAACCCGCTTTATGCCGTGGTCATACCAGAACTTGTATGTCATGTAGTTCGTGTTGTTAGCCTGTGTGCTTATGTGTAATTCCATATCCGGCATAGTCTCCCGAGCTATGGTAAACACACCCGGATCGGATACAAGAACAGCGTCCACACCTGTATCTTTCAGCTCGCCAAAATAAGCTCTTATTCCATCCAGATCATAGTTGTGTGCAAATATATTGGCTGTCACATACACCTTAGCATTATGTGCATGGGCATATTCCACGCCCTGTTTCATCTCTTCTATGGAAAAGTTGTCTGCTTTCGCTCTGAGGCCAAATGCCTGTCCGCCTATATACACTGCGTCAGCTCCATAGTCCACGGCCACCTTGAGCGTGTCCAGTCCGCCCGCCGGGACAAGAAGCTCTGGTTTCTTATCTCTCATATCGTTTCCTCCAACCATTTTTCGTTTATTTCCTGATACTAAGGCTCATTCCATCCCCTATATTGAGTATGGCCGTCTCCAAATGTTCATTGTGGGTGAGCTCGTACAGGTATTCTCTCATCCTTGAATGTATCGTTCTGTTTCTTCTGGTAACTGCAAATCTGCTCTCAAGGACATCTCCGTCCTGAAGCACGTTGTCGCAGAGCAATACCCCCTTCGGAGCTAGCAGCCGTATAGCCTCCGTGAAAAAATTGCCATACTGACCCTTAGCTGCATCCATGAACACCATATCATAGTTTTCTGTCATACCCGGTAATATCTCCAGTGCATCGCCCTCAAGCAGGGTGATCTTGTCTGAAGCCCCGGCTCTGACTATATTCTTCTTCGCCTCTTCTATTCTCGGCTGATAATTCTCTATAGTTGTTATATGTGCGTCATCATCCAGAAATCTACTCATAAAAATGGCAGAAAAGCCAACGGCTGAACCTATCTCAAGAATCTTCTTCGGCCTGTTCATAAGAATCAACATCTTGATGAACTCTCCGGCCTCTCGTCTTATGATAGGTACCCTGTTCTCTTCTGCCTCTCTTCTGATCGAGGTCACAACCTCATCGTAGTCTGTATTGAAGGAATTGATAAATGACGCAAGTCTTTCATCACATACCATAATTATCCTCTCTGTCTATTCCTCGGCACTGTCCTCACCGGAGGAATCATCACTGCTGTCTCCGTTGCTATCCCCCGAGGAACTCTTGCCATTTCCCGTTATGATCTCTATTATCTCCTGATTTGTATCGCTCGGTGCTATCTGATATGTACCAGGCTGGATATCATCTGCATATCCGCCTATTCTGACCTTCAGTATAAAAGCGTATTTGTCCTTGATGACCTCCGCCGTCTTAAGGGAATCCGCCACATCAAGAAGCGGCTCGTCCTGAGTTATCTGTATAGTTGCCTTACGGTTGCTGCCCGGATCCGCAGCCCTTGTGGCAAACACCTGATACGCAAAATCATACGAGTATGAGAAAGCCTTTACCAATATAAATAAAATACATACATTGATGAATAGTCCAAAAAGGAATCTCAGAATCTTCTTCATACTTCTAGCACTATCTAAAGCCATAATCGTTATTCTCCTTGTTCACAAATACATCTCAGCCAGCGCGAATCACCGGGCGTCCTCATCTATGATATCGAAATCAAGATCGTCCGCTATCTGTTCATATACAAGCTTCATCATTCTCACCAGCTTCTGCTCCGCCCTGATAAAGTCATTGACTATAGTATCATGGACTATGGAGTCATATTCCATGAATAGATTATTAACTTCATCATATGGATTGTCAAGCATTTCGTTATTCTGTATTTCATAATTTTTCTTACGAAATTCCATGAGCTGCTGAAGTTTTTCTGGTTTCTGTCTAAGTTTATCCTTGCAATACTGATAATTCTTGTAGACATCAGAATCCTTGATGCACGCATTCAATTGTCTGCTAAGTTCCAATGTATCTGTCATTTTCTCACCCTTCTACACCTCTGTGATTATAGGAAGGATCATAGGGCTTCTCTTTGTCCTCTTCCAGAGGAACTCTCCCATGTCATCCTTTATCACGGATTTGATCTTACCCCAGTCTGTCACGCCGCGGCTCAGGCATCTGTCGAGAGCCTCCTGACATGTGATCCTGCAGTCTTCCATAAGTGTCTCAGACTCCCTGACGTACACGAAGCCTCTTGACACTATATCCGGTCCTGCAACAAGCTGGTTGCTGTATCTGTCCAGGGTCACAACTATGATTATGAGACCATTCTGTGACAGAAGCTGTCTGTCTCTGAGGACAATATTTCCAACATCTCCAACTCCAAGTCCATCCACAAATACTCCCTGTGCAGGAACCTTGCCGACAACGTCGAACTTCTCCTCGCCGATCTCAAGAACATCGCCTGTGGTCATGATCTTGACATTCTCCTTAGGGATTCCCATCTCAACTGCAAGCTCTGCATGTCTCTTGAGGTGTCTGTACTCACCGTGGACAGGTATTGCATATTTCGGTCTTGTGAGCGCATATATAAGCTTGAGCTCCTCACGGCAGGCATGGCCGGATACATGTGTATCCTCAAATATAACGTGTGCACCCTTCGCCTCGAGCTCATTTATAACCTTGAATACCGCCTTTTCATTTCCCGGTATAGGATGTGAGCTGAAAATGACCACATCACCAGGCTTTATGGCTACTTTATTGTGTATGGATGCAGCTATACGTGACAGCGCAGCCATGTTCTCTCCCTGACTTCCCGTGGTGATGAGAACAACCTTCTCATCCGGGTAGTTCTTCATCTCGCTTATATCTATGAGTGTGTTATCCGGTATGTTGATATATCCAAGCTCGGACGCCGTGGTGATGATGTTCACCATGCTTCGTCCCTCTATGACAGCCTTTCTGCCATACTTGTAAGCTGAATTGATGATCTGCTGTACTCTGTCAACGTTGGATGCAAATGTCGCTATGATGATCCTGTGATCCTTGTTGTCGTTGAACAGGTTGTCAAATGTTCTTCCCACTGTCTTCTCTGACTGTGTGAAGCCCTCCTTCTCAGCATTTGTCGAGTCAGCCATGAGTGCAAGCACACCCTTCTTGCCGAGCTCAGCAAATCTCTGAAGATCTATGGTTCCACCAAATACCGGTGTGTAGTCTATCTTGAAATCTCCGGTGTGGACAATAAGTCCGGCCGGTGTGTATATGGCAAGGGCCGCCGAATCTGCTATGGAGTGGTTTGTTCTGATAAATTCCACTCTAAATGCCCCAAGATTTATATTCTGACCATACTTTACAACCTTTCTTCTGGTGTTGTTCATAAGGTTGTGTTCCTTCAGTTTGTTCTCTATAAGACCCATGGTCAGCTTGGTCGCATAGATCGGCATGTTTAATTCTTTCTCAATGTACGGTATGGCTCCTATGTGATCCTCATGTCCATGGGTAACCACGAGTCCCCTGACCTTGTCCGCGTTTTCCTTGAGATAGGTGACATCAGGAATTACCAGATCGATTCCTAACATGTCGTCCTCAGGGAATGCCAGTCCGCAGTCAATGACTATGATAGAGTCCTCATACTCTATCGCAGTGATATTCATTCCAATCTGTTCCAGACCGCCCAAAGGAATGATCTTCACTGTCTCTTTATTATTCTTATTCAATTTTCTTATACCTCCAAATTTACGTCCTCAAGCAGTTCGTCAAATATCCTGATGACCGCCTCTAATTCATTTTCATCTTCCACAATATCGTATGCTGCCATCTCTTCCGTATCAGCTCCGTTGTTCTCGCGAAGGATAAGGAATGATTCATCATCCGCCTTGTCTATAACGAACAGATAATTCACGCCGCCAAGTGTGGTCTGCTCCACAACCGAGAATTCCACTTCTGTTCCATCTTCTGCTTCAAATATGATACTGTTGTCCGTCTTCCTGTTCTCTGCCATATAAACCTCTTAATACTTCTTCAGGCGTACACAAAACAAAGGCAGAAGGTCTGTGTCTATCACAGACTGCTGCACTTCGCATCAAGATAGTTCTGCAGTATGACCGCAGCCGCCATCTTGTCTATGTACGTCTTCCTGTTCTCTCTTCTCACTCCGCTGTCCATAAGGATCCGCTCTGCCTCCACAGTGGTAAGGCGCTCATCCCACAGAACAACCTCAAGTCCTGTTCTGCGCTCAAGATCCTCCTTGAATGCCTGGGTGGCCTCGCATCTGTCTCCCTCTGAATTGTTCATGTTCTTCGGGTAGCCAAGCACTATCAGCTCTATGCGGTCGCGCTCTCCTGCCGCTCCATACTCTTCAAGTATGGCCTCTATGCGGGCAAGTGTCTGTCTCAGCTTGTTCGCCGACTTTCTCTCTATCGTCTCCAGCGGCTGGGCAGTCATCTTGAGCGGATCGCTCACGGCAACTCCCACCGTCTTGGTTCCATAGTCAAGTCCCAATATTCTCATACTATTCTTTTCCTTTACACGAGGTTATTCTTGATGTAGTCCTCAAGTAAAACCTCAATGATCTCGTCTCTCTCCACCTTCATGATCAGGCTTCGCGCGTTCTTGTAGCTTGTGATATATGTCGGGTCACCGCTCATTATGTACCCAACAACCTGGCTTACCGGATTATATCCTTTCTCGGTAAGTGCATCGTATACTTCTCCAATTATCTCGCGTACGTCCACTGTCGCGTCCTTGATTGGAACAATATTCTGTGTACTTTCGTTATTCATCAAATCACGTCCTCATCTTGTTATTATCTCATGAGCCAATTAACATTCCTATTCTAATATAAAAAACTACAAAAGTAAAGGAAGGTTTCCCCCATTTTGGGTATATGTCACATACACAAAGCTGTTCACAAAACTCTCCGGCATGGATATGTCGCCCACATCTATGAGTATATCCATGTATCTCTCCGTATGTCCTCTGAGATATGTCTTATTGTCCTTCTTTACAACCTCTTCCACCAGGACTTCAAGCTCACAGCCCTCAAACTGGGCTTCATATGCGGTCTTGTTGTCATGGGCAAGCTTAAGCAGCACATCGCTTCGCTCATTCTTTATCTCAGGGGCAACCTGCTCTTTCATGGCGGCAGCGACTGTTCCCTTTCTCGGAGAATACTTGAATATATGCATCTCATACAGATTGAGCTCCGTCAGATATCTGACAGTCTCTGCAAATTCTTCCTCAGTCTCTCCCGGGAAGCCCACTATCACATCCGTGGTGAGCGCAGGGGACTTATACGCCTTTCTCAGCATGTCACATTTTTCAAAGTATTGCTCGCAAGTGTACTTTCTGTTCATTCTCTTGAGCACTGAATCACAGCCGCTCTGCAGGCTCAGATGGAAGTGTGGACATACTTTCGAATTGGATGAAATCCTCTCCACAAACTCCTCTGTTATTATCCCCGGCTCAAGTGAACCAAGCCTTATTCTCTTGATTCCTTTGATTTTTGAGATAGCCTCTATAAGCTCTATAAGTGCTCCCTCATTATTCTTATCTTTGCCATATGACGATATGTGTATACCGGTAAGCACAACTTCTTTTATTCCTGCCTCCGCAAGCTCTGATACTTCTGCAAGGATCGCCTCCTGGCTTCTGCTTCTTATCCTTCCTCTTACATACGGGATTATGCAGTATGAGCAGAACTGATTGCAGCCGTCCTGGATCTTGACATATGCCCTTGTGTGTCCCACAGGGACATGGCCGCCCATCTCCTCGTACTCAGTCTCTCTGGATATATCCACGAAGTATTCCATGGCTTCATGATCTTTACCCGGGGCATTTTTTTCATTGTTTCTCACATTAATATAATCATTAACTATTTCTGTGATACTTTTCTTCTTATTGTTGCTTATTACTATATCTATAGCTTCATCCTGCTCGAGAATCTCTCTGGCTGACTGCACATAGCATCCTGCGGCTATCACTATTCCATCAGGATTCATCTTTCTGGCTCTGTGAAGCATCTGCCTTGATTTTTTGTCCGCAATATTGGTCACAGAACAGGTATTTACTATATATATATCTGCTTTTTCGTCAAATTCCACTATATTTGCACCGGCAGCCTTCAGCATGTCGAGCATGCTGTCAGTCTCCGCCTGATTGACTTTGCAGCCAAGTGTTGTGGCAGCCACAGACATTCCTTTTAGCATGTATTTTACACTCCTTATATTGACTTTTGTATTCTATAAAAATATAATAATGACAGTACATAAAAAACTTACAAGGGTTAGGAGGACTATTTATGACAGCAGTTAAGATTTCTTTAAACTCAATCGATAAGGTCAAGAGCTTTTGCAATGACATTGCGAAATTTGACGCAGAATTCGACCTCGTATCAGGACGTTACGTAATTGATGCAAAGTCAATCATGGGTATTTTCAGTCTTGATATCTCAAAGCCTATCGAACTTAACATTCATGCAGAGAGCGGTATCGATGAGATCATGGCTACTCTGAAGCCATACCTTGCAGAATAGCATTTATTCTGCCCCGTATGTTATATGGATCTGATAATCAAAGAGATGCTTATTATGAAGCATCTCTTTTTTGTTGTCTTTTATCACTGTTTTATATTGTATTACTGCTTTGCGCGACACATAACGACCTCTGCCGTATCTACAGCCTTGCGGTACAATGGCTCGATGATTCCTGTGAGCTTTGCCTCCGACTTCTCTATCGCAGAGAGAACCGGATGTGTAACCGGATGCTTTGCAACAAATGTCGTACAGCAATCCTCGTATGGCAGTATAGATGTCTCGTATGTTCCGATCTTCTCTGATATGTCTACTATCTCCTGCTTATCCATACCTATACATGGTCTGAACACCGGCATGGTGCTGACCTGGTTGATAACGTTCAGGCTGAACACAGTCTGGCTTGAAACCTGGCCTATGCTCTCTCCTGTTATCGTACACTGACAGTCATTCTTCTCAGCCAGCTCCTCCGCTATCTTGATCATGTATCTCTTCATGATGATCGTGAGCTCCTCATGAGGACAGTTGTCGTATATTGCCATCTGTACATCGGCAAAGTTGACAACATGGAGTCTGATGGCTCCTGAGTAGTCGGCCACAAGACATGCCAGATCTATAACCTTCTGCTTTGCTCTCTCGCTTGTGAACGGAGGTGCATGGAAGTATACCGCCTCCACAACAACTCCTCTCTTGGCTATCATATATGCCGCAACAGGGCTGTCTATACCGCCTGACAGAAGTGCCATTCCTCTGCCGTTCGTTCCAACCGGCAGTCCTCCCGGGCCAGGTATGGTGATCGAATAGATATACGCTACCTTTCTGATCTCCACATTGATTATCTCCTGAGGTGAGTGCACATCCACTGCAAGATCAGGGAACGCCTCAAGGAGGAAATGTCCAAGCTCGGCGCTTACCTCCATTGAAGTCATAGGATATGTCTTGTCATTTCTTCTGGTGAACACCTTGAATGTGAAGTTCTTTCTGTCGTATGCCTTTTCAACATAATCTATTACCTTCTGCTTGAGGTTCTCAAACTCTGTGTTCTCCTCAACCACAACAGGACATATTCCAACGATACCAAATACCTTTCCAAGGGCATTTACCACATCCTCATAGTCGTAATCCGACTTGCACTCAACGAATATTCTTCCCTGCTCCTTTCGGATATAGAAATCTCCGTAAGGCTTCAGCTTTCTGTTGATGTTCTTGCAGAGTATATCTTCAAATATATACCTGTTCTTTCCCTTTGTGCCTATCTCGGCATACTTTATCATAAATGCCTTGTACTGCATATTTCCTCCTATTTCTTCCTCACATATCTTCTGAGTATCGGTAAAAGTTCCTTGCAGCACTCGACTGCATAATCTATCTGTTCCATTGTATTCTCTGGTGAAAAACTGAATCTCAGTGTGGACTCAAGCTTCTCAGGTGGCAGACCTATGGCCTTCAGCGTGCTGCTTGTGGAATGTTTATTCGACGAACATGCTGAACCGGATGAGACATATATGCCCTTCTCTTCCAGAGCATGAAGCATGACCTCACTTCGCACTCCCTTGAAGGTTATGCTGGCTATATGGGGCGCATCCCCGGAATTACTGTACACATCGTCTATCTGTGTGAGTTCATCTATAAGATGTTCCTTGAGTTCTCTCATGTGCGCTACATTTGCATCGAGATCTCTGTAGGTCATCTCGGCAGCCAGTGCCATTCCTGCTATTCCCGGTACATTCTCTGTTCCTGACCGCATTCCGCCCTGCTGGCCTCCACCGTATATCACAGGCTTGACCTTGACTCTGTCCTTTATGAACAGTGCTCCAACGCCCTTTGGTCCGTGGAATTTATGGCTGCTTATGGACATCATGTCTATTCCCATACGCTTCGGGTATATCACATATTTGCCAAATGCCTGTATGGCATCCACATGGAAGAGTACACTCGGATTCTTCTCCTTTATACGTCTGGCAATGTCCTCCACCGGCATGACAGCTCCTATCTCATTGTTGACGTACATGACTGACACTATGATCGTGTCGTCGTCGACCTCATCTACCAACCGGTCAACATCTACCACGCCATCACTTCCGGTCGGGATCCTGACAACATCAAAGCCTATATCCTCAAGGAATGTCAGCGGACTGCCGACTGACGCATGCTCGACTACAGTTGTGATGATCTTGTTGCCCGCTCTCCTGTTGGCAAGTGCGCCTCCTATCAGAGCCATGTTGTTGGATTCTGTTCCTCCCGATGTGAACACGATCTCCTTCGCCTGAACCTTGAGCAGCCTGGCTATCTTATCCTTGGCATCGCTCACGTATCTGGCCGCATCCACACCCTTCTGGTACAGTGATGACGGATTGCCATAGTCCTGTTCCATTAACTTTACCACAAGATCTCTCACCTCTGGATAAACCGGGGTGGTCGCTGAATTGTCAAAATATGCTTCCATGTTGTCTTCCACCATTCCGAAACCGATATACGTCCGGCTTCAAGCTTCTTTCTTTCACTAATCTCTACAATATTGTTCTAATTGTCCCTGTCGGCACTGAACATGATGATCGACATAACCGCCAGTCCGGCCGTCTCAGTGCGCAGTATCCTGTGTCCAAGAGTTATACATTCCGCCCCGGCCGCCATTGCCTGTTCCACTTCTTCCCTGGCAAAGCCACCCTCCGGGCCTATGAATACCCCCAGACTTCTGCGGGCAGAGGACGGTGCTGTCACATCAGCGATGATCTGTCTGGACTTTGCAAGTCCCTCCGCCTCCTCATATGGAATTATATTCATATCAAGAGTCTTCGCCATCTCTATCGCCTGTGCAAATGTTACCGGCTCCGTGATCTCAGGGACGATTCCCCTTCCGGACTGTTTTGCAGCAGCTTCCGCTATGATCCGGCATCTCTCGGTCTTCTTTGCAGCCTTCTTCGCATCAAGCTTCACTATGGTGCGCGCAGTGAATACCGGAACTATCCGGCAAACACCGAGCTCCACCATCTTCTGTACTATAAGATCCATCTTATCCGACTTTGGATATCCCTGAAACAGGGTAACCTCCACCGGAAGCTCTGCAAAGTTATCATTCACATCCTCGACGCGGCACAGAACCTCGTCTCTGCCAAGCTCCGATATACTGCACGTATAATCTCTTCCTCTGCCGTTACTGACAGTTATCTCATGACCCACTTTAAGGCGGAGAACGTTCTTTATATGGTTAACGTCTCCGCCTGTTATGCTTATATCTGTTCCTATATCTCTGCCATCTACGTCTACAAAGAATCTGTTCATATTTGATTATTTCCTCTCACACGCTGGTTCATACATGCTTTTTTGCGACAAAGCTTACCCAGTCATTCATGTAGACAGTATCTACGATATCGAAGTTATTGTCAAGAAGAGCCTGTCTGACCTCATCCTCTTTTATGTTTATAATGCCCGATGATATAAAAATACCATCATCCTTCATAAACTTCTGAACTACAGCCGACATTGGAATTATAACGTCTGCAAGGATGTTTGCAACTACTATATCATAATTTGCGCCTATTGACTCTACCAGTTTCTGGTCCTCAAGGACATTTCCGCACTTGAATTCCACAGCCTCGGCAGGAATATGGTTCACATCTCTGTTCTCTCCCGCCACATCAACAGCGATCGGATCTATGTCTATACCGAGAACATGCTTTGCACCCAGCTTATTGCAAACAAATGACAGGATACCGCTTCCGCTTCCGGCATCGAGTATCTCATCTCCATCCTTCATGTACTTCTTGAGCTGGCCTATGCACAGTCTCGTCGTCTCATGGGAACCTGTTCCAAATGCTGTTCCGGGATCTATCTCAATAACTATATCCTCGTCCGTTGCATCCTCCGGCACTTCCTCCCAGGTTGGCTTGATGATGATATTGTCATACAGTCTGAATGGCTTGAAGTAGGCCTTCCAGTTGTCTCTCCAGTCCTCTTCCTTCGTCTCACTCTCGGTTATCTCGCCTGTTCCGACAGGAAGAAACTCTGACAGTCTCCTGATCTCTGCAGCCACCTTATCCTTTATCTCCTGCACGTCAAATGTATCGTCAAGGAAACAGGACACCTTTGCAGTTCCATCATTTTCCGGCATATCATCCGGCAGGAGATCGACAAACATCGTCTCCATCTCCTCCTCAGTGAGGGGAATATTATCTTCTATCTGAACACCCAAAACGCCTTCCTCTTCGAGGAAGGCGCTTATGAGGTCTTCAGCTTCACATGTTGTATCTATTGTGAGCTTCGTCCATTTCATATATTTTATACCTACTTTTTCTTTCTTCTCTTGTGATCGCCAAATGTAAATGGTCCTGCTGAATCTGTTGCAGGTCTTGTCTCTACAAGTGTTGCCTGCTCATACTGGTTTAGGATCTTCTTCTGCTCCTCTGTGAGCTTCTCCGGCACCTGTACAACAAGTGTTACATAGTGATCGCCTCGCTGAGTTGGGTTCTTGAGGTTAGGTACTCCTTTGCCCTTCAGCTTTATACGTGTATCTGTCTGTGTTCCTGGTGGTATGGTGTAATCAACCTCTCCTTCGATGGTGTTGATCTTGATAACTCCACCAAGTGCTGCCTGTGTAAATGTGATAGGCTCTGATGAATACAGATTGTACTCCTGTCTCTGGAAGTTTGGATGACGATCAACAAGTATGGTAACTGTAAGATCCCCTCTCTCACCACCGTTGATACCAGGCTCACCCTTTCCTTTGATTCGGATGTTAGTACCATTGTCTACTCCTGGTGGAATAGCTATCTGTATCTTCTTTCTGCTCTTTACATATCCTGTTCCTGCACAGTTGCTGCACTTGTATCTGATGATCTTACCAGATCCACTACAATCAGGACATGTCTGAACATTACGTACAACTCCAAAAAGTGACTGCTGTGTTGTCACTATCTGGCCCTTACCGCCGCACTTGCCGCAGACCTCAGGCTGGTGTCCCGGCTGTGAACCGGTTCCCTTACATACATCACACTCATCCTTCAGTGGGAGCTCAAGCTCCTTCTGGGTTCCGAATATAGCCTCCTCAAAGGCTACTCTGATGGTTGTCTTGATGTTTGCGCCCTTCATAGGACCATTTGTATTTCTCTGACGGCTTGCGCCACCGAACATATCTCCAAATATATCTCCAAAGATATCTCCCATGTCCGCGAAGTCAAATCCACCAAATCCGCCGGCACCGCCGCCGTTCTGGTCGAATGCTGCATGGCCAAACTGATCATACTTTGCACGTTTCTCAGGGTCACTGAGGACTGAATAAGCTTCAGCTGCTTCTTTGAATTTCTCTGCAGCCTCTTCATCACCAGGGTTCATATCCGGGTGGTATTTTTTTGCTACCACTCGGTATGCCCTTTTGATCTCGGCTTCAGAGGCTCCCTTGGTTACACCAAGGACTTCATAATAATCGGTCTTTGTCTCTGCCATAGCCTTTACCTTTCATCCTCTATATATTAAACCTCTGTGAAATCTCCATCTACAACATCGCCATCTGAGTAATCAGGTGTGCCTGCGCCTGTTCCTGCGTTTGCTCCAGGACCGTTCTGCTCATAGAGCTTTGAGAACAGGTTCTGTGCGCTCTCCATCAGCTTATCCTTTGCAGCCTTGATCTTATCTACATCTGCATCGCTCATATTCTCTGCATCTGTGCTGTCTATTGCTGCTCTTAAGGAGTCAAGATCTGCCTTTACGCCAGCCTTGTCAGAATCTGAAAGCTTATCTCCTACCTCGCCGAGTGCCTTCTCTGTCTGGAATGCAAGTGCATCTGCCTCATTTCTTGCCTCGATGCCTTCCTTACGCTTCTTATCCTGAGCCTCGTACTCTGCTGCTTCCTTAACTGCTCTATCGATATCATCATCTGAAAGTGATGTTCCTGATGTGATAGTAATGTGCTGCTCTCTTCCTGTTCCGAGATCCTTTGCTGATACATTTACGATACCATTTGCATCGATATCGAATGTAACCTCGATCTGTGGAACTCCACGTCTTGCTGGAGCGATACCATCAAGTCTGAATCTGCCAAGACTCTTGTTGTCCTTTGCGAACTGTCTCTCACCCTGTACTACGTTGATATCAACGGCATCCTGATTATCCTGTGCTGTTGAGAAGATCTGGCTCTTCTTTGTAGGGATTGTTGTATTTCTCTCGATAAGGTGAGTAGCTATACCACCCATTGTCTCGATTGAAAGTGTAAGTGGTGTAACATCCAGAAGAAGGATCTCGCCTGCACCGGCATCTCCGGCAAGCTTACCACCCTGGATACAAGCACCGATAGCAACACACTCATCAGGGTTGATTCCCTTGAATGGCTCCTTACCTGTAAGTCTCTTAACCTCTTCCTGTACTGCGATGATACGGGTTGAACCACCGACAAGAAGTACCTTGTCAAGGTCTGCTGCTGTAAGTCCTGCATCAGCAAGTGCTGTGTTAACAGGGCCCTTTGTTCTGTCTACAAGATCTGCTGTAAGCTCATCGAACTTAGCTCTTGTAAGGTTCATATCGAAATGCTTTGGTCCATCCTGGTTTGCTGTGATGAAAGGAAGGTTGATGTTGGTTGTTGTAGCTGATGACAGCTCCTTCTTTGCCTTCTCTGCTGCTTCCTTTAATCTCTGCATAGCCATCTTATCGCCTGAAAGGTCGATGCCCTCTGCCTTCTTGAATTCATCAAGCATATACTGTGTAATTGCGTTATCGAAGTCATCACCACCGAGCTTGTTATCGCCGGCTGTTGCAAGAACCTCGATGACACCCTCACCGATCTCAATGATAGATACATCGAATGTACCACCACCTAAATCGTAAACCATGATTCTCTGCTCCTGCTCGTTGTCAAGACCATATGAAAGAGCTGCTGCTGTAGGCTCGTTGATGATACGCTTTACATCAAGACCTGCGATCTTACCGGCATCCTTTGTTGCCTGTCTCTGTCCATCTGAGAAGTAAGCAGGAACTGTGATAACTGCCTCTGTAACCTTCTCTCCTAAGTATCCCTCTGCATCTGACTTCAGCTTCTGAAGGATCATTGCTGAAATCTCCTGTGGTGAATACTTCTTGCCATCTATCTCTACTCTGTAATCTGATCCCATGTGACGCTTGATAGATGAAATTGTCTTATCTGCGTTTGTAACTGCCTGACGCTTTGCAGGCTCACCTACTACTCTCTCTCCTGTCTTCAGGAAACCTACTACTGAAGGTGTTGTTCTCATACCCTCTGAGTTAGCTATAACTACAGGCTTACCACCTTCCATAACTGCTACACATGAATTTGTTGTACCTAAGTCAATACCTATAATCTTACCCATTGTCTTTTCCTCCTAGAAAAAAATTTCATGATTGATTAAATTTCAATAATTATTGAGCAGACGCATGAGAAGCGCTCCGCGCGGCGTCTGCGTGACATGTCGTCAAGCTATGCTTGATGACCTACGCGCACTTCAGTGCGCTTCCATTCTTCATAAGAAATCTCCCACTCCGTGGGTCCTTCTTATGAAGTTTAATTTGCTACCTTTACCATGCTGAATCTCAGCACCTGATCCTTGTACATGTAACCCTTCTGCATCTCTTCAACGATTACATTCTCTTCGTAGTTGTCATCCTCTACATGCATCACTGCATTGTGGAATGTAGGATCAAACTGTTCCCCGGCGCAATCCATAGGCTTTACACCTATGCTTTCCAATGACGTCATAAGCTGCTTATATATATTTGCAACTCCCGACTCGAATGGTCTGTCCTTATCCTCATCAGGAATGGCTGCCATTGCTCTCTCAAAATTGTCTACCACAGGAAGAAGCTTCTCAAGAACTCCCTTTGCACCTATGTCGTACAATTTGCCTGACTCTTTTTCATTTCTCTGGCGGATGTTCTCACACTCCGCAAGAAGTCTTGTGTACTTTGTCTCTGCATCCTTACAGCGTTCCTTGAGCTTCTCGTTCTCCTCACGGAGAGCCTTGCCTCCACGTCTGTTCTCCTTTGCAACATGCTGTGGCTTTGCAGCCTCTGCCTGCTCCTCCGGAACGTCAACGGTCTCATCGACCTTGACTTCTGACTCAACGCCATCCTTTATCTCTGCTGAAGCATCTCCAACTATGGTCTCGGCTGCTGTCTGCTCTGTCTTAACCTTCTTGTCGGATGCAGTACTGTTATTGCTATCAGCCATTACATATCCTCCTATTCATCGTTATAATCTTATCTGTCTATCCATTGTTGTTAAATATGTCATCAAGCTCTCCGGTGAGTTCCTTGAGCATGCTCACAACTTTCTTGTAATCCATCCTCTTCGGTCCGATTATTCCTATCGTTCCTTTTGCGCCCTCCGGCATCTTGTATGTTGCTGTTACAAGGGAGCAGTCCTTCAGGTTTTCATCGCTGTTCTCCTGTCCTATCAGGATCTGTATGTCGCTGTCCTGCTGGATCACATCCTCCACATGTTTTGCAAATTCTTCTTTGTCCTCTATGTCTTCCAGTGTTCCGAGCAGCTTCTCTGCGGATGACGTGTTCGCCAACTCAGGGTACTTGAGTACATTCGTTGCTCCACTGGTATAAACCTTGAGATCATCGGCCTCATGGATCGCCTCCATGATTCCCTGGAATATCGTCTCAAGGATCTCTGCATATTCACCTGCCTGAACCTTCATGGTCTGTATAAGTTCAAGATTGATATCCTGAAGTGCCGCGCCCTGAAGGAAGGTATTTAGCAGAATATTAAATTTTAAAATATCTTCATTCTTCAGGCTGTACGTCGTCTTGATCAGCTTATTCTTGACTATATTGCCATCAACCATGATGACCGCCAGCAATGTGGTCTCATCAACCTGTGACAACTGGATGAACTTTACTGTGTTGTTGTACTGTGGCATCGTAACCAGTGTTGCGTACTGAGTGTTAGTCGCAAGCACCTTTGCCACCTGCTTGAGAAGCTTCTCAAGCTTATCAACTCTCTGCAGCAGATTCTCTCTCTCTGTCTGATTCTCTGCTTTCTCTTCATTCCTGTCTGCCATGATGCTGTCAACATAAAACCTGTAACCTGCATCCGTCGGAACTCTTCCTGCCGATGCATGTGGCTGGCATATAAAACCCATGTCCTCAAGATCTGACATCTCATTTCTTATGGTAGCCGGGCTGACATTCATGTCGGCCAGCTTGGAAATGGTTCTCGATCCAACGGGCTCTCCAGTCTCCAGGTAATTCGAAACGATCGCTTTTAGAATTCTGACTTTTCTCTCGTCAAGTTCCATACTCTCATTCCTTTTTGCTTTTAGTCTTATTAGCACTCAACATATCCGAGTGCTAACCACTAAACATAATCTAACACTGCCGCCCCCTTTTGTCAACAAAATAACGAATGTTTTTGTGTTTTTTTTATGTTTTGAAGGACGGTCGTGCCAGTATTATTCTATTAAGAAGTCCGCCAGGATCGTGTTGCTTACGTCGATGCCTTTTTTTGTGAGGCGGATCAGGCCGTGGTCATCTTCGAGGTGGCCGGTGGACTTGTATTTATCTATGACGGAGCCGTATATGTCGTAGATGGAGTGTCCAAAGTAGTCGTTGAATTTTTCTGCACTCACACCGGATATCATACGCAGGCCGAGGAACATATATTCCTCCATCAGCCTGTCTGCGTCAAGTTCTTCTTCCACATTGCGCATGTGTTCTATTATATCTCTTGCCTTACCCGAATTTGCGACGGGATCTCCGAATGTCATGAGCTCCCTGTGTCTTGCCATGCCGTCTATGTAGTCTTCCAGACTGGATGTGTTGGTGTAGCGTCTGCCGTACAGGAAGGACGCTGCTCCGATTCCGATTCCTATGTATTCCCCGAGGGTCCAGTAGACTATGTTATGTCTGCACTCGTAGCCAGCTTTGGCGTAATTGGATATCTCGTATCTGTGGTAGCCGCCGGTGCCTAAGAGCTTATTTGTTATGTCGTACATCTGCCTGTCCACGTCCTCATCCGGGATCTGTGACAGCAGGTTCTCATCTGCTGCCAGAGGAGTTTCGTCCTCCACTATGAGGCTGTAGGACGATATGTGCTCCGGCTTACACCTTAATACCTTGTCAAGGGTGTCCAGATATGACCTCATGGTCTGTCCCGGTATGTCTGACATCAGGTCTATATTTATATTGCGAAATCCGGCCTCCCTAGCCATGTCAAATGCGGCGAGGAACTGGTCATAATTGTGTATCCTGCCCAGAGCTTCCAGCTCATTTTTCTGTGCGGACTGAAGGCCTATGCTCATCCTGTTTATGCCATTTGCTATATATTCTGCTGCCTTACGGCTGGTCAGGGTGCCCGGATTTACCTCTATGCTTATCTCCGCATCCTCTGCGACATCGAACAGCTTCCTCACCGTCGTCATTACAAGTGTGATCTCGTCCGGCTCCAGTATGGATGGGGTTCCGCCTCCTATGTATATTGTCCTGACCTTGTGGGTCTCCGCCAAATACGAGTAGCTTTTCAGCTCCTCGCACAGGGCTTCGACGTATTTCTCACGGTACACTCCATATCCCGACATGCAGGCTGCCCCCACCGGAAATGACAGGAAGTCGCAGTATGCACATTTCTTCACACAGAATGGGATATGTATGTATATGCTGAGCGGCTTCTTCTCATATGACTCTAAAACTTCGTCATTATTTGCATCGCCGAAATCCCGATCTGAATTTTCGGTATTTATTATATCTATCATTAGTATCCTTCCTTTTTATTTCAAATATCGTCACCGCATGAAAAAAGCCGCTACTAAGAATGCTCCTGTCAGAATGCTCTCATTAACGGCTTTTCTACGATTCTATTATTTCTTATTTGATATAACCGTGTCACTGTGTTCCCGGTCTTTTCTATTCCTCATCAAGCTTCAGGACAGACATAAATGCCTTCTGTGGTATCTCCACATTGCCCACCTGTCTCATTCGCTTCTTTCCTTCCTTCTGCTTTTCAAGGAGCTTTCTCTTTCTGGATATATCTCCGCCGTAGCACTTGGCAAGGACATCCTTTCTCATGGCCTTGACTGTCTCGCGGGCTATTACCTTGCCGCCTATGGCCGCCTGGATCGGGATCTCGAACAGATGTCTCGGGATCTCGTCCTTGAGCTTCTCGCACATCTTTCTGCCCCTTTCATACGCTGTATCCTTGTGTATGATAAATGAGAGTGCATCGACCTCTTCCTTATTGATAAGGATGTCCAGCTTCACAAGCTCTGAGCGGACATAGCCCTTCATCTCATAGTCAAATGAAGCATAGCCCCTTGAACGCGACTTAAGTGCATCAAAGAAATCGTATATGATCTCGTTCAGTGGGAGGTCGTACTTGAGAAGCGCTCTTGTCTCCTCCATGTACTCCATGCTCTTGTACACGCCTCGTCTCTCCTGGCAGAGCTGCATGATGGCACCCACATACTCTGTTGTGACCATGATCTCCGCATCGACAAATGGCTCCTCCATGTACTCTATGGTGGATGGATCCGGCAGATTCGACGGATTGGTGAGCTCTATCACATTCCCATCTGTGGTATGTACCTTATATACAACGCCTGGCGCTGTGGTTACCAGATCAAGATTGAACTCCCTCTCCAGTCGCTCCTGAACTATCTCAAGGTGAAGCAGTCCAAGGAAACCACATCGGAAACCAAAGCCCAGTGCTATGGATGTCTCCGGCTCAAAGCTGAGCGCCGCATCATTTAACTGAAGTTTCTCAAGGGCATCCCTGAGATCCGGATACTTTGCTCCATCCGCAGGATAGAGTCCGCAGTATACCATAGGCTGTGCCTTCTTGTATCCAGGAAGCGCCTCGTCACATGGCCTGTCCGCCTGTGTGACTGTATCTCCCACTGTAGTATCCTGTACATTCTTAAGGCTGGCTGTTATGTAACCAACCATACCGGCTGACAGCTCATCACATGGGACAAATCTTCCCGCTCCGAATATTCCGACCTCAACCACCTCAGCCTCAGCTCCGGTGGCCATCATCCTTATGGTGGTTCCCTTCTTCACGCAGCCGTCAAATAATCGGCAGAATATGATAACTCCCTTGTAGGAGTCATACAGACTGTCGAATATAAGTGCCTTGAGTGGAGCCTCAGGGTCACCATGCGGTGCCGGCACCTTCTTCACGATCTGTTCAAGCACTTCTTCTATATTAATCCCATTCTTTGCCGATATCCTTGGGGCATCCTGTGCCTCTATTCCAATTACATCCTCGATCTCGTTCACGACCCTCTCCGGATCTGCTGACGGGAGGTCTATCTTGTTGATGACTGGCATGACATCAAGGTCATGATCCAGCGCCAGGTATACATTCGCCAGGGTCTGCGCCTCTATGCCCTGTGCGGCATCAACCACAAGTATGGCTCCCTCACAGGCTGCCAGACTTCGAGATACCTCATAATTGAAATCCACATGTCCCGGAGTGTCTATGAGATTGAATATGTACTCCTGTCCATCATTGGCATTGTACACGATCCTGACACACTGTGCCTTGATGGTGATTCCACGCTCCCTCTCAAGATCCATATTGTCAAGAACCTGATTCTGCATCTCCCTGCTGGTCAGAGTTCCGGTCTTCTCTATGATCCTGTCGGCAAGTGTTGATTTACCGTGATCTATATGCGCTATTATACAGAAATTTCTTATCTTTGACTGGTCTAAATGCTCCATGTTTTCACATCCTTATCTATGTCCCGCGCCTTGTATGTGCAGGCTCTTTTATTCTTATACTTGTCTTACTCGCATTTGACGTTAATATAACATGTATGAGCATATAACTGCAAGTGCCAATATGCCACTTAATCCTCACTTCAGAAGCACCTTTGCAAGCATTGCGGCAAATGGTTCGATGGCGTTGTATTCCTCCTCCACCGTGTTAGTCTGTGCGCCTATCTCTGCCAGCATGGCGTGCGGCATGAGATCCATGTTGTACCGGCTCGTACTTATGTATATCTTGCGCATCATGTCGCCGTAATTTGCCCTGCCCGCCAGATAGGTCTGAAGTGCAAATGCCATGTTGTCGACCTTGTTGTCATTGCTCCAATAGTCCACATCGTTGCCATCCTCGTCACGGCACATACCATTTAACAGCATGATCTGTGCTGTGGGCTTTCCATCCACATCTGTAACCAGATGTGTGTCATCCGGCACACCATCCCTGTGGAGATCTATGATGACCTCTATCTCAGGATTGTCCTTAAGTATCTGTGACACACCTTCCCTCGAATAATCATAGGAAGCGTTCCTGTCAAGAACCCCTGTCATCATGTCATATGCCGTGGTGTCGTGGTACACCGGTATGCCATATGTATCCGTGAGTATCTCCGCCAGGCGGTTGCCAAGTCCTATCACCGTGTCGTCAACCTCGCCCGGTCTTGAGTCCGCAAATGCCTCAGAGCCGTGGGTGTGATATATCAGAACCTTGTATCCGCCCGTGTCCATATCCAGCGACAGATCTTTGCCGAGCAGATTTTCCGCATCCAGCTCGTCTTTTTTTACGCACTTAGGGTATGTGGCGTTATAACAATATGAAAGGAGTGTATCTGCGTCCATACCTATATAAGAGCTCATTATATCCGCCATGGCCGACACAGTTCTGGCATCAGCGGATCTCTGCGCAGCTTCTGTGGTCTCAGTGCTGGCAGGCGCAGAAGTCTCTGAAGTCTCCGCCTGCGATGATGCCTCACCTTCGGAATCCGCATCCTCCGTCTGGTATGTCCTGCCCTCCTCGCACACCTCCCTGACCTGAGATTCCCAGTAATCCATGTAACAGTACACATCCGGCTCAGCCGCACCGGGGCTGTATATACTCTCGCCTGTTTCACCCGAAGAACTGCCATATATCCCGCTATACACCAGCTTCCACACATCATCAGTTATCCCGGTCTTTATCAATATCCCCGCGCACACCAGAATCACCCACGCAAGTATATACACAGTCTTCGTATGAAGCTTTCTGTCCGACATACATTTCCACCCCTTTTGAATATGCTATGGCCTCTGTTATCCATTATTCAAATATATGAGTGTACGTGCCAAATGATTCCCTGTATTTTTCTCTACATCGCTATGGCATTTATCGCCTCAGATATCGTAAAGCTGATGCGGCGCACTAGCTCGTCTATATTTTTCGGGGTCACGAACATATCCGCCATATCCTCGTCCAGAAGATTGCACGCTATCTGGTATCTCTGCTTCTCCGTGAACTCCCTCATGATCCTGCGCCCGTAGGTCTCGTTAAATGCATCAGCCACCTCATCCAGCGAATCGTCTATGATGGATGGAACGGAGATGACTGTCGGAACACCGACTGCGATCACGCGTCTGCCAAGGTTGTCTGAGCTCAGTGTCTTTCTGTTGTTGCCGACACCGGAGCCGGGGCTTATACCTGTATCCGTGAGCTGGATGGTGCATCCGAGTCTCTTGCTGCTTCTGGCCGCCAGGGCGTCTATTGCAACCACGATCTCCACGTCTATCTCATCGCATATTCCCCTGACTATATCCACAGTCTCTATTCCGGTCTGTGCCATGACTCCCGGACATATGGCACTCATGACCAGATCTGGCTTTCCCGGAGTGTCCAGGTGCCTTGTCACATACAGATTGTCTATGACCAGCGGGCCTATGGAATCCGGGGTGACCTGCCTGTTGCCAAGTCCGACCACCAGTATATTTCCCGCATGCCCCATGAGCTCCCTGAGTCTGCCCTCAAGCTCCGCCCTCAGAGGTTCATGTATGGACTCCTCATATTCCTTAAGCTTGGAACACTCTATCGTTATATATTGTCCCTTTGCCTTTCCCAGATTTTTCTCCCCTATCTCATCCAGCACCGTTATGGTGGTGGTCTTGATGCTCCTGTCCTCATTCACCACCGTCTTCACCTTGACCCCAGGCATATTTCTCCTGTCGGCTACATTTTCTCTGAGCTCTATCGCAAGATCCGTACGTATCTCCCTGTTCATATGCGTCCTCCTTACATAACCCATTACATGTATAATAAAATACCCCGGCGGATGCATTTTTATGTATCCGCCGGGGCATTCCACGGTAAATCTTACATTACCTTGCCAAGTATTCTGTTGATCACTTCAGGATATCCGCACACCCTGAGGACAGGTGGCTCCCACTCCAGGGATGCCGTCTGATAAAAGCATGTCGACACACCGACTTCTATTCCGCCCTCCATCTCCGATGATCTTACGATCCTTCCAAATTTCTTCTTGTCCTTAACAAGTCCCCAGGCGGCTTTGTTGATGGTAAATTCCACCACCGGGTAGCCTCCCACATATCCTGTCACCTTTGCGTCGTCCACATATGACAGCTCGTCCTTCCAGTATTCAACCGCTTCGTCTATTGATGCAAACATATATCTTCTCCTGTTTATTCTGCACTTTTTTATATTTATTATGCTTTTGAATCATACCGTTGTCAATTTACTCTTTCTGATTTTTTCGTTCACGTTTATTAATTTTTGTTTTGTTGCAATATTTTTTTCTTTATTATTATACTGTTATTTGATATACTAATTTGAAGTGTATATTAACGGCAGTAGTCTGCCCTTATTTAGAATTTACTTTTACAATTAAATAGCGGGGATCTATCCCCCAGGTTTTAAGGAGGTCTTTTTATGGATTTTACTAAGAAGGGAGCGGTGAAGGCTCAGAAGGAGCTGGTATCCAAGCTTCCAAGAAACCGGCGTAAGCTTAACATTTCTGTGTTTAAGATTATACTGGTGCTGGTGCTCGCCATTGTGATAGTCGGTGTCGGAGCCGGATTTGGTGCCCTCAAGGGTATTCTGGATGATACGCCGAACATCAACGCTGACGCTCTCATACCTAAGGGATACAAGACAACTCTTGTATACCAGAATGGAAAGGAGATCACGACACTTGCCAATTCCAACTCCAACCGAGAGTATGTGTATTACGACTCTATTCCTGAGGATCTTGTGAATGCATTTGTCGCTATAGAGGACAGACGTTTCTGGGAGCACAACGGAATCGATGTACAGGGTATCGCCAGAGCATTTATAAAGGGTCTCAAAAGCGGAGACTTCGATGAGGGTGCTTCCACTCTTACACAGCAGCTTATCAAGAACAACGTGTTCAACGTCGGACTGAATGAGTCAACTTTCCTGGATAAGCTTGAGCGTAAGGTTCAGGAGCAGTACCTGGCTGTGGATATGGAGAAGAAGATCGACAAGAAGTCGATAGTCGAGTATTATCTGAACACCATATATCTCGGAGAAGGCTGCTACGGTGTTGAGACCGCTGCCAAGACTTACTTCGGCAAGGGGCTCAGCCAGTTATCGGTATCTGAGTGTGCCGTGCTCGCAGCAATTCCGCAGAACCCTACCAAATACGATCCTCTCCTGTCGCCTGACGACAACAAGACCAGAAGGACCCAGGTTCTTAAATACATGCTGGATCTTGAGTATATAACACAGGCGCAGTATGACGAGGCTATAAACGATAACGTTTACAAGCGTATCGCTTCCGTATCTAAGAAGGAAGAAAAGCAGCAGAAGACAGAGGTCAACTCCTACTACACTGACGAGGTCATCAAGCAGCTTCAGAATGATCTGGTTGCCAAGGGCTACTCAGAGGACGAGGCAGAGTCACTGATCTGGTCAGGCGGACTCAAGGTCATCGTTTGTCAGGATCCTGAGATCCAGGAGATCGCTGACTCAGTTGTAAATGATACATCCTACTGGCCTGAGCCTGTATATCAGCTCAACTACGCTCTCACCCTTGCGGATAAGGAGACAAAGGTTCAGACGAACTACAGCGTGGAGAATCTTGAGAGCTGGTTCACAGAGCAGGAGGGCTACGACTACAGCGCAAGATATTACAGCGAGGATGATGCCCGTGCAGCGGCTGACGAGTTCAGGGATGCCATGGTTGCCGAGACCGGCGACGAAGTCTTCATGGAGACATTCAAGCTTGTCATACAGCCACAGGTATCATTCACTCTCATGGACCAGAACACCGGTCAGGTCAAGGCACTTGTCGGAGGCCGTGGAGAGAAAACTGAGAACAGATCATTCAACCGTGCAACTGAGGCTACCAGACAGCCTGGTTCTTGCTTCAAGATAGTTGCCACATACCTTCCTGCACTGGACGCGTGCAACATGTCTCTTGCCACCGTATACGATGATGCACCTTACTACTATGAGAATGGTAATCAGGTATTTAACTGGTACGGCGGATACTGGGGACCTAAAACTATAAGATATGCTATCATGGAGTCTATGAATATCATAGCTGTAAAGTGTATCACAGACGTAACTCCACAGCTCGCATATGACTATCTGCTGAAGCTTGGATTTACAACTCTTGTTGAGAGAAAGACAGACAGCGATGGTCTCATCCTGTCAGATATCAACCAGTCACTTGCACTTGGTGGTCTGACAAATGGTATTACCAACCTAGAGATCACAGCTGCATATGCAACCATCGCCAACGGTGGTAATTATATAAAGCCTGTGTTCTACTCAGAGGTTTACGACCATGAAGGCAATCTTCTGATAGACAACAGGGAGCCTGAGAAGACACGTGTCATATCAGAGCAGACAGCATGGCTTCTCACAAGTGCCATGCACGACGTTGTAACAGGAGGTACCGGTTCAGGTGCCAACTCTTACACAGGTATGTATACAGCAGGTAAGACAGGTACCACATCAGGAGACTTTGATAACTGGTTCTGTGGTTATAACCCATACTACACAGCTTCTATATGGCTTGGAAATGATGAGAACATCACATACAGCCCTGGTTCTATCAAGTGCTATATGTGGAGAGATATCATGGATCAGGTCATTGAGAAGAAGGGACTTGATACATCAGCTACATTTGAGATGCCGGACGGAATCGTACAGGCCACTGTATGTTCGGATACAGGACTTCTTCCATCGAATGGATGTCCTACCGTAACAGATTACTTTGACGCATCCAAGATTCCTACAAAGTACTGTCCAGGTGTCAAGAAGGTTGTCGTATGTAACGAATCACACATGCTTGCCAACAAGGAATGTCCTGAGACTACAACCTTCATCTACAAGCTGAATGATGATGGTGAATATGTTCTTGAGGGTTACACATGGGATGAATCACTCCTCAAGGAGCACTGTAACATCCACGGCAAGAAGAAGGATACAAAGAAAACTACCAAGGCAACCACGACCACCGAGGATACATCGGAGGATACAACGGAGGATACAACAACGGAGGAGCCTACAACGACTGAGGAACCTACAACTGAGGAACCAACGTCAGAGGAACCTACCTCTTCAACGGAGATAACCACAACCGAGGAACCAAGCTCGGATGATTCAACCGATACAACTCAATGACGGAAAGCCCCATCATACAATTCAATGTATGATGGGGCTTTTTATATCCTGCCTGTCTTCTATTCTATTTTGTCATCTTCGGCTTGAATATCAACGATGCAAGATATCCAAATATCAGTGCGGCCGAGCTTCCAACCGCCGCCATCTGGAAGCCTCCGCGGAACAGTCCGATAAATCCATCCTTATCAACCGCCTCAGTTATGCCCTTCCACAGATTATATCCAAATCCCGTGAGCGGCACCGATGCCCCGCACTGTGCAAATTCCAGAAGCGGCTTGTATATTCCAAGCGCTCCAAGCACAACTCCCGTACAGACGAGTATGACCATTATCCTTCCCGGAAGAAGCTTGGTCTTGTCCATCAATATCTGGGCAAGAACACATATTATTCCGCCAACCACAAACGCTTTTACATAATCCATTTACATCTACTCACCTTTCTTTTCGTGATGCTCTATCATGACCGCATGGGCGATCCCCGGTATGGTCTGCCCCTCGTTATAGCTCACCGTGGAAAGCAGGGCTCCCGTCGGAACAAACAAAACTCTCTTCCACTCCCCGGAGCTCACCTTCTTCAATATATATCCGGCGAGGACGGTCGCCGAGCAGCCACAGCCCGATCCGCCAGAGTGGGTATCCTGTTCCTCGTTTTCAAATATCTCTATACCGCAGTCCATATGATTTGCCGATATATCCACATTGTTCATGCTCAGAAGATCCTCAAGTATCGTCTTGCCGACCTTACCGAGATCACCGGTTATTATCCTGTCGTAGTATGTGGGCTTTATTCCAAAGTCCTGAAGATTCTGATATATAACGGCAGCCGCCGCTGGTGCCATGCACGCTCCCATGTTGAGGGAATCCTTCACACCATAGTCCACTATCTGCCCTGTGGTTACGCCCTGGATACACACATCTGACTCTCTGTCTGACACCACAAAGGCACCACTTCCCGTGACCGTCCAGGTAGCTGACAGGGGACGCTGATTTCCATATTCCAAGGGAAAACGGAACTGCTTCTCCGCACTTCCATAGTGGCTTGACGCCTCCGCAATGACGTTGTCCGCATACCCCGCCGCCACAGTCATGGACGCAAGCGACAGTGCCTCCCCGCACGTCGAGCACGCACCATACAGACCGAACACCGGTATCTCCATATCCTTGATTCCAAATGTCGACGCTATGAGCTGTCCCAGCAGATCCCCGGCAAATATATACCTTATATCCTGCTTGACTATTCCCGCCTTCTGTATGGCAAGGGTCACCGCCTGACGCACCATCTCGCTCTCGCCTTCCTCCCAGGAATCTTTGCCAAATGTTGCATCCTCGCTCACTCTGTCAAAATATCTCGCCATGGGGCCGTCTATCTCCTTCGGCCCCGCCACCGCTGCTGCCCCCAGTATATATGGGGGATTGCCAAATTTTATGCTCTGTTTTCCTTTTTTCTCATTCATATCATGCAACTCCCTTATATGGATAAATGTAACTGTTACTATAATTCCCTTATGCACTGCAGATTATAATGGTAGTTTTTGTTAATCTCAGCACTGGACAAATTCATTTATTTGCTTTAACATTACTAAAGTTGCTTTACAAAGAAAAAGGAATGGAGAATCGCCGTGGAATTTACAAAGGAATACTGGGTAAACTGTTTTAGCAGATGTGTCAGATATGCTACGACTTTTTTCAAATGGATAGTTTTTTCACTGATAATGGGAACAATATGCGGGCTTGTCGGAACAGCTTTTCATATATGCGTAGAGTACGCCACCGGCTTCCGTGAGAACAATCATATGATAATATATTTTCTGCCGCTTGCGGGAATCGTGATCGTATTTATATACAGGATCTGTGGAATAAGACATTCCAAGGGAACCAATCTTGTCATCGGTTCCATAAGAAGTGTGGAGGACGAGATTCCTTCCCGTATGGCTCCGCTGATCTTCATATCGACGGTCATTACACACCTCTTTGGAGGTTCATCCGGCCGGGAGGGTGCCGCCCTTCAGATAGGTGGAAGCATCGGTGTCTCTATAGGCAAGCTATTCAAGCTGGATGACAGCGACAAGCACATACTCACACTGTGCGGTATGAGCGCTGTCTTTTCGGCACTGTTTGGAACGCCAATAACGGCTGCACTTTTCAGTATGGAGGTCATAAGTATCGGCATCCTCTACTACTGCGCATTTGTGCCTTGTCTGTTCTCGTCAGTCATCGCATACGCAATAACGAAAAAGCTTCACGTTGTACACGACCACTACAATATAGCCGGCATGCCGACATCCGTGGATGTGCCTTTGGTGATCAAGGTCATCGGTCTGGCTATCCTGTGCGCAGTGCTCAGCAGTCTGTTCTGTATATTCATGAACGTTGTGCACAAGCTTTTCCGCAAATATTTCAAGAACCAGTATGTGCGCGTATTCGCAGGAGGCGTGATGCTCGTCCTGCTCAACATAATACTCAACACCACCGACTACAACGGAACCGGTATGAACATCATCGCCCAGGCGCTCAACGGAGAGGCAAAACCAACGGCTTTCCTTCTCAAGGCGCTGTTCACCGCCATAACAATAGGCTGTGGATTCCGAGGCGGTGAGATCGTTCCATCGTTCTTCGTCGGTGCCACATTTGGATGCGCCATGGGTGGACTCATGGGACTCGACCCGGGCTTTGCCGCTGCCCTCGGAATGGTGTGCTTCTTCTGTGGCGTGGTAAACTGTCCTCTTACATCTCTGTTCCTGAGCATAGAGCTGTTCGGAGCACACGGAATACTTCTGTTCACCATAGGATGTGCCGTCAGCTACATGCTGTCCGGCTATTACAGCCTGTACAACGAGCAGAAGATCATCTACTCAAAGCTCCGCCCTCACTATGTCAATCTCTACACCAACCAGGAGATAAAGACCAAGGAACCGGGATTCCTGGAAGGCCTTATAAGGATCAGGGAGGACGACTCAGACGACATTGAGGAGTAGCCGGCAGCTACTCTTCCTGAGTATCTGACTCAGACTCAGTCGTCTTCTTATCTGTGTCTGAGCTGTCACTCTTATCTTTGTTCTGATCCTTATCTTTGTCTTTATCCTTGTCCTTTGGAAGCTTTCCTACCTTGTACACCTCGTCACGCTTAGAGTACACGCTTGTCGCCTCAGGATTGTCCGATATGACATTTCCATCGCCGTCATACACTCTTCTGTAGGACTGCACTGTAAGGCCCTCTATTCCCACTGTGTCAAGCACCTGCTCATCCTTGCCAAGACTCTTGTCCAGCTCATACTTGGTCTCATATGGCTCTGTCTCAACGGTCTCCGTGTAGAGCTCCACGCTGAACGGCTCCGTGATGGTGCCCCATATCGTACATGATGTGGAATATCCATCGTAGCTTGTGCTTATCTTTATCGGGTAATCCGTGTCATTTGTAAATACAAAGTCACATCCGCCCCACGCCACAGTGGCGTCAAGTCCCGCAGGAACATACGATGAAGGGTATGGATGACAATGTCTCTCATCTATCTCGAGATTCGCATACAGGCACGCCATGTACATGGTGGATGACACCTGACATATTCCACCGCCCATGTCCATGACTGACTGTCCGTCAGCATATGATGGGCCCGGAAGGAAGCCTCTCTCCTCGGTGAGCTCTCCGACTCCGAGGTTATATGAAAATGACTCTCCCGGCATGAGTATGGTTCCATCGCAATACTGCGCCGCCAGCTTGACATTTGTCTTTCTGTTCTCTGAACCCTCAACCTCTGTGCTGTATGAACTCATCTCGTCTCTGAACAGCATCTTCCTGTATTCTTCCGTACTCATATCCGCCGGGGTGTATGTGAGCGGGATGCTCACATCCGTTCCCTTCTTGGCAGATTCAAGGCTCTTCTTTGCCGCCTCCAGATCAAAGTCCACACCGTCCTTGGCCTCAACTACCTCGTAGTTCTTGTCCGGGTCAAGCGTTGGATTCTGCGGCTCACAATGTACCTTTTTGTATACCTCGTCCAGATCCACGTCAGCAGACACGACAGGACATTCCACCACAGTGCCATAGTCTCCTTTTGCTATCTGCTTCTTTATGCGGGTTACCAGCTTGTCTGTGTCTATCCTGTAGCTGCCCTTTCCCTTTGTCACAATGAGGTTCTTGTCCTCTATCCTGTATCCATCCTCTATATCCAGATCGACCTTCATCATATCACTGCTCTCGATGGCGGTCGTTATGATGCCGCTGTCGCCTATATATGGATAAATATCATAGCTGCTTCCAAGTGTCCATGATTCCAGAAGCCCATAGCCTCTTCTCCAGAAGCTGTGTGAGTCATCCTGTATCTTCTGCACAGACTTCTCAGAATCCATATCCAGCGCCGCCGACACATCCAGGGTGTAAGTCTTGTCATCCAGCTTCACCTGTATGCCCACACTGCTGTAATCGCGTCTGAACTGGTCATTTATGCTCTTTGCCGCCTCCGCAGATTTCATTCCGCCAACGTCTAATCCGTTTATGGTGGTCTTTTTGTACAGCTTTCTGTTGCCCACACACGCACATATTAGCGCATAAAATATCACCATGAACACCGCCGTGAGTATCCAGCTTATCACTCTGTATCGCTGCTGTCTCTTCCTCCACTGCTCAGATGCACGCCGTCCTGAACGTCCTGAAGCTCTCTGCCTGTTCTGCGCAAGTCTATTTTCAGTTGTATGTCCGTTTCTTCTTTCGTCTGCCATCTACATTCCCCTCATCCTGTAGAATAGATATTCCTTTGCAAGCTCCGAGTAGAGCTGCTGTACAGTCCACTCCCTGTTGCTCCGTGTCACTACCGACTTCAGCCTTACTGCCGGAAGCCCGGTCTTCTTATACCTTTCAAGAAATATATCAAGTTCTTTGCTGCTCACTCCGTCAAATATGAGCATATCCATACTGAGATCTTCCGTCTGTCCGGTCTCATCTCCACAGCCAGATATGTCAGCCGTGTCGCACAGACTTCCGACCTTCATACCATAATGCTTTCTCTGAATGTCAACGCACTCCGCACCTATGTCACTGCATATATCCTGTACTGCACTCTTCTGCTCAAGTGCCAGATTGACTGTCATTAGCCTCTTCATGTCAGCATTTCTCCTGTCTTTCTTCTTTTGTCCAAATCTATACTCATTATGTTATTTTTTCAAATATTGTCAACCGATGTGGGGAAAATATGTTGATTTTTAATTTAATAACCCCCATTTCACCATATTGAGACTATCCAATATATAACACCGAGCAGCCAGCTTGTAAATATACCGTACAGTATAACAGGCCCCGCTATGGTGAACGCTTTCACGCCCTTTCCGAACACTTCACCCTCAGTCTGGAATTCCACTATGGGCGCACACACACCATTTGCAAATCCTGTGATCGGCACAAGTGCTCCGGCACCGCCGTACTTTGCTATCTTCTTGTAGAGATTCAGACTTGTGAGGATGACACTTACGAGGACGAGTATCAGCGATACATACGCATACGCCTCGTCTTCCTTCACATCGAAGTGTACCAGCAGGTCAAATATCCCCTGCCCTATCGTGCAGATCACGCCTCCCACAAGAAACGCCCACAGGCAGTTTCTCGGAACGCTTGATGTGGGTGTCACAAGCTCCACATATTCATTGTAATCGCTCTCTGTAGGTTCAAACTTCATAACAAATACCTCCATTTCACACAAAATAATTTTGACTTTATCACATGCCCAGAACTACACTCAGCACCGAGCCTACCAGTTTTCCCGCAGCAAGGCCGTATATGACATAAGGGAAATTCCTTCTCACACTGAATCTTCTGGCTGCGATCGGAATGACATTCAGCACCTCCGTAAGTGCCCCCGCCAGGCATCCCACAAATATCCCTCCGAACAGACATATGATGGTATATCCCACCCATGTCACCGGAACCGATATTTTGAATACATATATCAGATTTGCCAGTGCCGCACCATATGCCAGCAGACACTCTATGAGCAGATAATGCCTTGCCCCCTTTACCTTCTCAAGGAGCTTGGGGAATATTCCTATCATGGATATAAATGCAAAATACCCGCCCGATATGGCCACACCGCTGGCAAAGCAGGCTATGGCAAGCATAGCGTATCTAATCAGCATCTCTCTCCGCCTTCTTTCTGGAGGCATCCGTTATGACTGTCTGGTTGACCTCCTGTTCATACTGTCTCATCTGAACCTGAAGCGGTGTAGGATCATCAGAGAATTTTTTCTTTGCACCGTGATTGAAAAATACGATTATACCGATGAAGAGCCCCAGGGAATATGCTATTCCCGCCACAGGATAGGCATCCCTGCCCTGCCCCACAAATATGTTGTGCATGACGTCAAGCTGTCCAACCATATTGACATCCGAGTTGTACGACATGATGGAAAAGCCTGCTCCGAAAAATGCGATGAAGCATATCATCAGGAATTTGAAGAACTGCTTTACTTTGTCGCTGGTGTCATATGTCCTGTAATACACAACCACGTCCGTTGCCCCTATGGTCTGTGTCTGGCAGTCCGGGTAGTGCTCCTGTATCACCTGCAGAATGTACATCACCGATATGACCTGCTGCTCCTTGCTTCCGGAAAAGCTCATGAGCTCCAGCTTCTCAACACCGTATTTTATATCGGGATTCGGGCTCAGCACCGTCGCCACATCTTTTATTTTGACTTTTCGCTTCTCCGCCAGACAGCTCTCCGACAGTTTCAAATACAAAAGTTCAGCCATATACATGTCCCCTGTTCTTATATTCTAAGAATAGTCTGTCCATGTATATGGCTGATATTACTCCAATATTTTCCATCTGAGTCTTCCGAGTATCTTTTTCTCAAGCCGGCTCACCTGCACCTGGCTCATGCCAAGGATCTGCCCTGTCTGTCCCTGCGTCTTGTCCTGAAAATACCTCAACACCACAAGTTTTCTCTCATCCGGCGTGAGCGTGTCCAGAAGCTGCGATACACACAGCCTGTCCACGATGCGGTCTCCATCTTCCGTGCCGCACATCTCCGCGTGAAGATCATCTATGCATGTCACATCCGATGCCGCGTCCATCGCCATCACAAGCTCTTCAGGAGTCGCTCCTATAGCCTCACATATCTCCTCCATTCCCGGCTCAGTCCCTCTGTTTTTTTCGACCTCGTGTCTGTATCTGTCTGCCCTGTAGTATATCGTTTTAAGATTTCTGCTGACCTTCACCATTCCGTCATCCCTGAGAAAGCGTCTAATCTCCCCCTGAATGAGTGGAACCGCATACGTGGACAGTTTTACCTCATAGTCCATATCAAACCTGTCTATGGCCTTTACAAGGCCTATAAGCCCTATCTGTATAAGATCCTCAAGTTCCTGTCCTCTCCCCACATATCTTCTGGCAACGCTGACCACCAGTCCCATATTGTCCGTCACAAGTTTATCTCTGGCATCTCTGTCTCCATCTTTTGCAAGTTCAAGCAAACGATGATTATCCGCCATCAATATATCTCCTGACTTTTTCCTATTATCTTCTTCATATTTACCACGGTTCCCTCACCCACGCGGGATTCTACCTTTAGCTCATCCATGAAAGCCTCCATAAATGAAAATCCCATGCCCGATCTGCTTCCGTCCGTGACAGTGGTGTAAAGCGGCTCCATTGCCCTGTCGACATTCTCTATGCCGCAGCCGTGATCTGTGATCGTTATGTACAGGGTGCGCTCCTCTATGTATGCCTCCAGGATTATGCTTCCCTCCCCGGATCCATATCCGTGTATTATCGAATTCGTGACAGCCTCCGACACCGCCGTCTTGACATCCTCCACCTCACTGAGTGTCGGATTTGTCCTCGTCAGCATAGCCGCCACCACGACTCTCGCCACAGCCTCATTCCGGGCATCACAGCCAAATTCCATGATCAATCTGTTCTTATCCATACCATTCTCCTCGTTATCTATATTTTATCTGTCCAATCCTCAGCCTCATCCCGGACACCGCTGTCCAGCCTTGTCGCGATCCTGTATATACCGGACATGAGCAGTATCCTGTCCATTCTCGCATTTACATTTATCACCCCAACGCTTCCCCCTCTGTCGTGGAGCTGTCTGTACCTTCTCGTTATAAGTCCTATCCCCGAGCTGTCCATGAACGTTGTCCTGCCAAAATCAAATATGGCATGTCTCACCACCTCCTCGGCAAATACTCCGTCCATCCCTGCGGTCATCTTCACCGCCGCATAATCATCCACCTCTCTGGGCATATATACGATTATAGTATCCCCCATTTTCTCGTAGATATTCATCTTCAATCCCCCTGTCACAAAATAAAAGGCACAAAAGAAACGGTTAATCCTTATCCGTCTCTTTTGTGCCTTCTATAAATTATAATCTTTTTATATGTCTTTCTGTCTTTCGTTACTGTCCGTCAGTTGTATCTGTTCCATCGCCTGTATACGAACTGTCGGTCGTGTCTGTTCCGTCACCTGTATACGTATTGTCGATGGTGCCTGTTCCATCATCCGTATACGTGTTGTCGGTCGTATCCGTTCCATCACCTGTATACGAGCTGTCGGTTGTATCTGTTCCGTCACCTGTGTCCGTGCTGTCGGTCGTACCTGTTTCGTCACCTGTGCTTGATCTGTCGGTTGTATCTGTTCCGTCGCCCGTGTTCGTGCTGGCTGTACTTGCAGAATTCTTCTTTTCAAGTCCCGCCTGTATGGCATCTTCATCCGCATAATCACACGCAACCGTGTAGTATACGGAGTTCGGACAGTTCTCAACAAGCTGGTTAAATACCAGTGTGGCATTGTTATCATCAGAAAGCTTCAGATAACACATCGCCTTGTAGAACAGTGCCACATCGCTGTTAGGTGTATCCTGAAGGACTCTGTTCAGATCATCTATGGCAGCCTCATATGTCATGGTCTCGTACTTATAGATCGCTGACTGTACCCTTGCCTTATTGTCATCCGACAGAACCTGTGAAGCGTAATCGCCATACTTATCTATCTGTGTCTGAAGGTTTTTCGCCTCAGTCTCAGCATTTGTGAGCTTGGTGGTCATGCTGTCCACCTGTGACTGGAGCTCCGATATGGCCACGTTCTTATCCGCTATCTCCTGACTGAATGTAACCTTCAGGTCTCTCTCTGAATTGTCAGCTGCCTTATCCCTGTGCGGGATGATGAGCGTCCACATGGCCGCAAGTCCCAGAACAACTCCCGCTATGATATAAGCGATGGAATATTTGTAGAAATTGATGTCCTTGTATCTTCCAACCGGAATCGGATCCCCATCAAAATCCACCTCGCTGTTGCCGGCTATGAGCTTCTTCTGGTCATCCACGAACAGAGAATCCACATCGTAGTCCTCCTGCGGATAATCCCTGAAGTTCATGATCTCCTCATCAGTGTGGCCCATCTCATTGAAATATCTGACCGCCACTGGATTTGTCCTGTCTATCTTGATGACACGCTTGAGTGCCTTGCGAGCCTTGTCATATCTTCCCTCGTCGATGAACAGAAGTGCAAGGAGCAGGTACCCCTGTATAAATCTGCTGTTGTCGGAAAGTACCTTTCTGAGCTGTATAAAGGCAAGATCCTTGCTGCCCTGCTTCGCATATACCAGCGCCTGATTATACTTTCTGGTTACATTGTTCACCGCCTCCAGCCTGTGTGGGTTGGATTTTATCTCCTTGATGTATCTCTTGGCGACATTCTTGCCGTCAAAATAATTCACGCTCACTACCCAGTGGCTGAGCGCCTGAACTATCTCTCCGGTCTCATAGTACACCAGTCCAAGAAGGTTCCGGGCATCTATATTCATCTTGTCATACTTCAGAGACAGCTTGAGCGCCTCCTCCGCACCTGACATATCCCTGACCCTCGCCTTATCAAGCCCTATGTTGTAATAGTACTTTGACGAGTTGAGAGCCTTGTTCACGTAATCTATCTTCAGTCCGCACCTGGTACAGTAGCCTGTGACGGCTATCGCTCCACCGCAGTGCTTACAATTCAGTACATCTGCCATATCTTAATCTCCCGACCAATCTGTGTTCTTTACTTCTCTGCTTCCTTTGCAACCCTCATCATCTCCTGCATGACATCCATGATGTCCTTGAGATCATTGTTGTATATTGCATCCTCTGCCTGGTCAAGTTCAAGTGCCGGCTTAAACCTCTTTATCTCTTCATCAAAATTGATCATGTCTGTTCCTCCATCTCTTGACACCGCCCACCAGATACAGGGAACCAACGCAGTATATGTTGGTATTCTCTCTGTCTCCTCTGAGCTCCACTGCCATATCCATGGCATCGTCAATCTCATCGCTGACCATGACCGGAGTATCCGTACACGCCGAGAATATCTCCGCCAGCTTTGCGGAATCCGCCTTTCTGCTGCTGTCAACGCTTGTGACTATTATCCTGCCAAACGTAATATTTCCGGCAAGCAAATGTATCATGGAGTCATACTCCTTATCCTTCACCGCCGCAAATACCAGTATCTTGTCATATTCCCCATGAAGCCTGTTCATGGTCTCTATATATGCATTTACAGCCTCCACATTGTGGGCACCATCCACATATATATGAGGAGCTATCTCCTCCATCCTGCCCTCCCAGTAGAACTGCAGGAGTGCATTCCTCACGGTCTTCTCTATATCCTGTTCCGGTACATTCCGCCTCTCCATGAGCATCCTGAATGCTGTCACGGCAAGGCTGACATTCTCCACCTGGTACAGTGATGTCTTCTGTATCTGTAAATTGCAATAACTATAATACCGATTATGCAATGAAAAATCAATGGTTTTGTTCCCCAAATGATTTATTATATAATCTGATTTTTCGACCGGAATTATGTCCGCTCCACGCTCTTTGGCAGTATCTTCTATGACCCGCGCAGCCGCCTCATCCCGCCTGAAATATATCACCGGAACACCCGGCTTGATGATGCCTGCCTTCTCATAAGCTATCTTCTCTATCGTGTCGCCAAGATACTCCATGTGATCCATTCCCACCGACGTGATGATCGTAAGCTCCGGCGTCAGGACATTTGTCGCATCCAGTCTTCCGCCCATTCCTGTCTCGTATACGGCAAAGTCACACTTCTGCTGTCTGAAATACACCGCCGCCATGGCAAACATGACCTCGAAGAACGAAGGGTGCTCCATGAACTGCCCCTTTACGGTCTCAAATGCCGACACAAAATCGTCATCGGATATATTTGTACCATTTATCTGTATTCTCTCGTTTATGGACACGAGATGGGGTGATATGAACAATCCCACTCTGTATCCCCGGGCTGCAAGCATCTGCGCCAGAGCGCGGCATGTGCTGCCCTTGCCGTTGGTTCCCGCCACATGTATCGCAGGAACAGCCTTCTCAGGGTTCCCCAAACGGCACAAAAGACTGGAAAGGTTCTCCTTGCCAATCTTCTGTGCAAAAAGCGGAATACCCAATATATAATCCACAGTCTCTCTGTAATCCGCCATTATGATTCTCCTATCCGTCCGTGCGTGCTGCTCAGACCCAATTATCTATTGTCAACTTTCTCAGGGTAGAGGTCGTGGTTTGCCAGACGGTTCCAGGCAACCTCCTCCCACTTTGTTCCCGGTCTGCCGTAATTGCAGTACGGGTCTATGGAGATTCCTCCCCTCGGTGTGAACTTGCCCCACACCTCGATGTACTTTGGATCCATCAGTTTTATGAGGTCCTTCATGATGATGTTCATACAGTCCTCATGGAAGTCTCCGTGATTTCTGAAGCTGAACAGATACAGTTTCAGCGACTTGCTCTCCACCATCTTCTCGCCCGGCACATATGATATGTACACCGTTGCGAAGTCAGGCTGTCCGGTGATCGGACAGAGGCTTGTGAACTCAGGACAGTTGAACTTTACAAAGTAGTCGTTGTCCGGATGCTTGTTGTCAAATGTCTGGAGCATCTCAGGTGCATAGTCCATGCTGTACTTTACGTCTTTATTTCCAAGGAGGGTCACCCCCTCCATCTCTTCTTTACTTCTTCCCATTATGGTCTCCTATATTACTTTTATGATTCATGCTTATTCTGCTATATGATCACGCTGTATTACTGCTCCTGCAGTGCTTCTGTCACAGACTTGATGAGTAGCTTAACAGCCTCGTCACAGTGCTCCTTCTTAACGATAAGTGGAGGTGCGATCCTTATGATGCTGTCTCTTACCGCTGTTATGAGGAGCTTGTTCTCAAACGCTCTGTGCTTTACTTCAAATGCGATAGGCTTGTTGAACTCAACGCCTATAAGAAGACCACGTCCTCTGATCTCCTTGACACAAGGAAGTGCCTTGAGTTCCTCCATGAAGTATGCTCCTACTTCCTTTGCATTCTCGTAGAGCTTGTTATCCAGTATCTCATCTATCTCTGCAAGCGCCGCTGCACAGCACACAGGGTTGGCTGCGTATGTTGAACCGTGGGCACCAGGTGTAAATGCTGCTGCTATCTTGGTGCTTGTACACATCGCGCCTATAGGCATACCGCCCCCGATGGCCTTTGCCATGGATACCATGTCAGGCTTTACGCCATATGTCATATATGCCATGATGTCTCCGGTTCTTCCCCATCCGGTCTGAACCTCGTCGAACATGAGGAGCATGTTCTTCTCATCACAGAACTCACGAAGTCCTTTAAGGAACTCAGGGTCTGCAGGGTATACACCACCCTCGCCCTGTACAGGCTCTACCATGATTCCTATGGTGTTCTCATCGCATTTGCTCTTGAAGTCCTCAAGGTTGTTATACTCTGCATATGTGAATCCCGGAAGGAGTGGTGCAAATCCCTTGTGGCAGGCCGAATCAGGCTGGCCTGTTGCCGACAGTGCACCGTATGTTCTTCCGTGGAAGCTGTTCTTCGCTGTCACGATCTTATATCTGTCCGGTCCGTAATTGTCCACGCCGTACTTTCTAGCCATCTTGATCATGGCTTCATTTGCCTCTGTTCCTGAGTTCTGGAACACGATCTTCTCCATGCCTATGGTGTCACACACCTTCTTTGCAAGGAGGATCATTGGAAGTGTATATGCATAGTTTGATGCATGTATTACATTTGCCGCCTGGTCAGCTATGGCCTTTGCAACCTTCTTGTTGGCATTTCCCGCGCTGCTTACCGCTATTCCTGCGAAGAAGTCGAGGTATCTGTCGCCGTTCTCAGCGTACACATACATGCCATCGCCCTTCTCCTCTATGAATTCCCATCTTCTGGACTGCTCTGCCAGATATGTATCTACTATCTCTAAAAGTTCTTCTCTTGTATAACCTGATTCACTAACCTTCATCTTTCTCTCCTTTTGTATACTCTCCGGTATATCTGCAAATATCCGCCCATATTATAACAGGCATTCCGCATACATTATATACACAAAGCCCGCCACTGGCAAGCGTTCGTGAAATATAACAGATAAATGCTTTAACCACCGTTAAAAAGGACTGTACCGTGAGGTATACCTCAAAGCACAGCCCTTTTATATTTATGCATTTCTCTGTATTATCTTGCAAACTGGGAATTGTACAGATTCGTGTAGAAGCCGCCCTTTGCAAGCAGTGTCTCGTGATTTCCCTGTTCGATGATGTGCCCGTCCTTCATGACTAGGATGACATCTGACTCCTTGATGGTTGACAGTCTGTGTGCAACCACGAAGCTTGTTCTGCCCTTCATCATCTTGGCAAATGCTCTCTGTATCCTTATCTCAGTTCTTGTATCTATGGATGATGTTGCCTCATCCAGTATGAGCATAGGTGGAAGATCAAGCATAACCCTTGTGATACATAGGAGCTGCTTCTGTCCCTGTGACAGATTGCCTCCATCCTCTGTTATATATGTGTTATAGCCATCAGGAAGTCTCTTGATAAAGCTGTGTGCATGTGACTGCTTTGCAGCCTCGACGATCTCCTCATCCGTTGCGTCCGGTCTTCCGTATGCTATATTGTCCCTTATCGTGCCACTCTTAAGCCAGGTCTCCTGAAGTACCATTCCGTAATTGCCGCGGAGGCTCTTTCTTGTGACCTCTCTTATGTCATATCCATCCACGGATATGCTTCCGGCATCCACATCGTAGAATCTCATGAGCAGGTTGATGACTGTACTCTTACCACAGCCTGTAGGTCCCACTATTGCTATCCTCTGTCCGTTCTTCACGTTCAGATTGAGGTTCTTGATGAGCTCCACATCTTTGTTGTATGAGAAGTCAACATTCTTAAGGTCCACCTCACCGTGAACGTCTGTGAGCTCGTGTGCGCCATCAGGCTCTGCAGCCTCTGGGTCCTCGTCTATAAGCTCAAACACTCTGGCAGCGGATGCCAGCGCGTTCTGAAGCTCTGTGACAACGCCTGATATCTCATTGAACGGCTTTGTATACTGATTTGCATAGCTCAGGAAACTTGTGAGCTGTCCAACTGATATAAAGCCCTTTATAGCTGTTATGGCACCTATGATTCCAACGCCTGTGTACACAAGGCTGTTGACAAATCTTGTACTAGGATTTGTTATCGATGAGAAGAATGTAGCCTGAAGTCCTGCCACATTAAGTCTTCCATTGACCTCCTGGAATCTGTCGCAGGTCTCATCCTCCATGGAGAATGCTGTGACTACCTTCTGGTTCTCAACCATCTCATTTACAAGGGATGTGAGCTCCCCCTTGATCTCAGCCTGCTTCCTGAACATACTGTATGTTCTCTTTGCTATGAATGACGCAACAAAGAGTGATACCGGAGTGATACATACGACCACAATGGCTATGATCCAGTTGATCGACAGCATGAAGCACAGTGTTCCTACTATAGTCATAACTCCTGTGAATAGCTGTGTAAATCCCATCAGAAGTCCGTCTGAGAACTGGTCTACGTCAGCTATGATCCTGCTGACTATGTCTCCGTGTGTATGTGAATCCACATATGAGAGCGGCAGGCTGCCAAGCTTCTCATATGCCTTTGTTCTTACATCATTAACCACCCTGTATGTGATCATGTTGTTGAGCACGTTCATGACCCACTGTGCAACAGCCGTTATAACGACCACAATCACAAGCTTTGCAAGCATTCCCTTAAGTCCTGTAAAATCTACTTTTCCCGGTCCAACGACCCTGTCAACTGCATGTCCCATGATGATAGGTGCATACAGTGTGAGCACGACCGATATGGCTGCACATATGAGAGACAGAACCACGAGGAACCTGTATCTCTTGATATACTTCAGTATTCTGAGTATCGTCTTTTTATTTACTGATTTATTCCCTTTATCTTTACTCATGAGACAGTTCCTCCTCCGAAAGCTGTGACTGACATATCTCCCTGTATATCTCACAGTTAGAAAGCAGCTGCCGATGGGTTCCTATCCCAGCTATCTGACCATCATCCATGACGATGATCTTATCCGAATTCATGATGGTCGACGCTCTCTGTGACACAAGGAATACAGTCATGCCCTTTGTCTTCTCCCTGATCGCTTTTCTGAGAGCCGCATCAGTTGCAAAATCTAGCGCCGATGCGCTGTCATCCAGTATCAGTATCTCAGGCTTTCTGACGACCGCTCTGGCTATGGTAAGCCTCTGCTTCTGTCCACCCGACAGGTTCTTGCCCCCCTGGGTGATCTTGAAGTATATTCCATTCTCCTTGCCGTCTACAAACTCCTTGGCCTGGGCTATCTCAAGCGCCTCGTCTATCTCTGCTTCAGTCGCATCCTGCTTGCCCCACCTGATATTGTCTGCTATTGTTCCGGCAAACAATACAGCCTTCTGCGGTACCACTCCGACCTTATGCCTGAGCTCGTCCAGGGTGTAGTCCTTTACGTCAACTCCGTCTATGCACACGCTTCCCTGGCTGGCATCGTAAAATCTTGGGATCATGTTTACAAGAGAACTCTTTCCTGAACCCGTACCGCCTATGATTCCCACAGTCTCGCCCGGTGCCACGTCAAATGTTATATCTGACAGGGAATCTGCTCCGGCCCCAGCATATCTGAGATTTGCATCCCTGAAGCTTACCTTTACAGCATTTGCCGGTGATCCTGCTGCCTTGCCTGATCCATCCGTTATGGATGGCTGCTGATCCATGACCGCATTTATTCTCTTTGCGCAGGCAACAGCCTTGGTGATCGTCACGATAAGGTTTGCGAGCTTGATGAGCTCGACGAGTATCTGTGACATATAGTTGACAAGTGCGACGACCTTTCCCTGTGTGATGATTCCCGCATCTGTCTGTCCCGCTGCGATCCAGATTATAGCTGCGGTTGAGAGATTGATTATCACATAAGTAACAGGATTCATGAACGCTGATATACGTCCTGCAAGGAGCTGGAACTTCATCAGGTCATCCGTGGACTTGTCAAACTCCTCAAATTCCTTGTCCTGTCTGTTAAAGGCTCTGATAACTCTCGCGCCCTCAAGCCCCTCACGGGTGAGCAGTGTGACTCTGTCCAGTCTGTTCTGCACCTTCTTGAACAGAGGTATGCTGAGTGCCATAACACCGAACACAACAATTGAAAGTGCCGGTATGGTCACCACAAATGTCATGGCCGACTTCACGTCGATGGTGAATGACATGATCATGGCACCGAACACTATGAACGGCGAACGGAGGAACAGTCTGAGCACCATGTTGACTCCTGTCTGTACCTGGTTCGTGTCACTGGTCATTCTCGTGAGCAGTGTGGATGTTCCTATGCTGTCGATCTCTGTGTATGAAAGTGATGTAATATGCCTGAACAGATCATTTCGAAGTGCTGTTCCAAATCCTGTAGCAGCCTTTGCCGAAAAATACTGGGCGGTGATAGAACACACCAGACCGATAATTCCCAAAAGTATCATGACGAGACACATCTTCACAACGTAGCTTATGTCACGCCCTGCTATACCGACATCGATTACATTTGCCATGACGATCGGGATAAGCAATTCAAATGTTGCCTCCAACATCTTAAAAAGCGGGGCAAGTATGGACTCTTTCTTATAGCCCTTAAGATATCTAAGTATTCCCTTCATCTCTTCTCCTAACAATACTCATTCCGTATATAACAGACACAGATACCATCCATGTCGTCATTACTCAAATAGAACTTCCACACCATATATAAGGTGCGGAAGTTCTATTTCAAGCTATGCTGCAATGGCGCTGATTATCTGAGTAATTGTCTGTTACCAATGTTATCATATCCCTTGCAATTATATATCAGTCCTCATCGTCCTCTTCCGGAAGATTTGCATTGTGATATACTGCCTGAACGTCATCGTCCTCCTCAAGCATATCTATAATCCTTGTGAACTTCTTGACAACCTCAGGATCGTCTATATCAACATAGTTCTGAGGTATCATTGTGAGCTCAGCCTCAGCCATCTTTATGCCTTCCTTCTCAAGGCTCTCTCTTACCTGCGAGAAATCCTCAGGTGCTGTGATGATCTCGTAGCTGTCATCCTCGTCTGAGAAATCCTCAGCTCCTGCATCCAGTGCCATCATCATGAGGTCGTCTGCATCTATATCACAGTCTTCCTTTGCAATGATGATCTGTCCCTTGTGATCAAACATATATGATACACAGCCTGTTGTACCTACGTTACCGCCACCCTTTGTGAAGCAGTTACGCACATTGGCTGCTGTTCTGTTCTTATTGTCCGTAAGAGTGTCTACTATGATGGCGGTACCGTTAGGACCGTAGCCTTCATATGTATTCACTACATAGTTTACTGAGTTTGCATCTCCTGCCGCTCTCTCGATACCACGCTTGATAGTATCGTTAGGCATGTTGTTTGCCTTTGCCTTGGCGATTACATCACGAAGCTTACTGTTGTTCTCAGGATTTGCTCCGCCTTCCTTTACTGCTACCACGATCTCCTTACCAATGATTGTGAAGATCTTACCCTTTGCTGCATCGTTCTTTTCCTTCTTGTGCTTGATGTTCGCAAATTTTGAATGTCCTGACATCGTTAATTCTCCTCTTTCTCTTGATTACTAGTTACGTATATTAACACTATTGCGGTGTTTTTTCAACCTTTGTGATCTTTACCTCATCGATCATGTTGTTATTCACCGACAGGGAAGTGAATCTGTAGTTCTGATACACTATCTCTATCTCCTCATCCGCATATGGAAGTCTCCCCAGCTCATACAGCAGAAATCCGTTCAGCGTCTGGAAGTCCTCGTCCGGGAATTCTATCCCCAGAACGTCACTCAGCTCATCCAGTTCAGCCTTACCACTGACTATGTACATATCGCCACGCTTCTTGATATCCTCGCTGGCGTCATCGTACTCGTCAAGTATGTTGCCGACTATCTCTTCCAGAATATCCTCCATGGTCACGATTCCCTCTGTCTGACCATACTCATCCACAACTATGACCATATGTATCTTTGCTGTCTGCATCCTGCGGAACAATTTTGCTATGTTGTACGTAGGATGTACAAATGTAGCCTCAACCATGATCTCAGCCAGTGATTTCGTCTTATCGCGCAGATATTCCTTCACAAAATCCTTGAAATAGATTATTCCAACTATGTTGTCAAGATCACCGTCATACACCGGATATCTTGAATAGTTATTCTCTATCATTATCTCCATGACTTCGTCCAGATCAGAGTTCTTGTCTATAGCCATGACGTTCAATCTGGCCGTCATCACATCTCTGCTCTCCTTGTCAGTGAACTCAAATATGTTTGTAATAAACTGGGCCTCAGAGTCCTCTATAAGTCCCTGCTCATTTCCCTCGTTCACCATGGATATGATCTCTTCTTCTACCTTTTCCTCTTCTGATTTTTTGTTAAAAATCTTCATATAATAGTCTGTATCACCTCATATATTATTTTATGCCAGTTCAAGACTTATCTTCAGAGCTTCATCAACGCGCCTCAGCACATCAGCGTCAACGTGACACACCTTTTCTTTCAGGCGCTGTTTGTCTATAGTCCTGAGCTGTTCCAACAATATGACGGAATCCTTCGCTATATCACAGCTTGAAGAATCAAGCATGATATGTGTTGGAAGTTTTGGCCTCTTCATCTTGCTGGTTATCGCAGCTATTATGACCGTGGAACTGTGTCTGTTCCCAGCCTCATTCTGAACTACTATAACAGGTCGTATGCCTCCCTGCTCCGATCCAACCACCGGTCTTAGATCCGCGTAATAAATATCCCCACGTCTGATCACCAATTCTGTTCACCCCACAAATACTTTCATTGAATGTGGCTATATACTTATATAGTATGTATTCCACTCTAAAAAAAGTATTGCCCATGACAGTACCGGTTATTCGTTAATCCAGAAGATAGTTTACCTGTCCAAGCTCTCTGCCGTCCCTTATGTATGTTCTCGGAACTCGTCTTGATATGTTACATACCAGCTCGTAATTAAAGCTGTTGGCAGGCGCTGCCACCTCCTCGACAGTTACCTCTCTGTCTCCATCCTGTCCGATGAGAGTTACGTCATCTCTTACTTTTACACCATCAATGTGGCTCACGTCAACCATGAACTGATCCATGCACACCCTTCCGATGATCGGAGCATACTCTCCATGGATGATAACTCTGCCTATATTGGACTGTGCTCTTGGGTATCCATCGGCATATCCTGCCGACACCGTCGCAACCTTTATATCATGATCCGCTATATAGGACCATCCATATCCTATACCTGTTCCGGCTTTTACGTCCTTCACAAATATAACCTTGGACATAAGTCTCATAGCAGGTTTCAAAGCCGCTATATTCTTATCTACCTCATCTGATGGATAAAGTCCGTATGTGACTATTCCCGATCTGACCATATCAAAATCCGAATTGTCCATCTCCATGATACCCGCACTGTTAGATATATGCCTTACAGGTATGTGTATTCCAAGTGCCTCAAGCTGGCTGTTTATCCACCTGAACTTCTCAAGCTGACCATTTGCAGCGGTCTTGTCGAGTTCATCAGCCTTTGCGTAATGGGTAAATATCCCCTCTATCTCTATGCCCGGCATCTGACTGATCTTTTCTATGTTCTTCACGCCATCTTCATCACATGTGAATCCGATTCTTCCCATGCCTGTATCGACCTTGATATGGATCTTTGCCTTTGTATTCATGCTCACCGCCAGATCCGAGAGCTTCTGTGCATCGTCCACCTCATACATGGCAGGTCTAACATCATATCTGAGAATCAGTTCGTAATCCGAGGGATCTGTGTAGCCCAGTATCAATATGGGCTTATCTATATTTGCTCTTCTGAGCTCCAAAGCCTCATCGATGAATGCCACTGCAAAGAAATCCACCAGATCATCAAGTGCCTCTGCCACCTCGACAGCGCCGTGTCCATAGGCGTCTGCCTTTATGACCGCCAGCATCTTCTTATCACCGTCTATAAGCCTCTTCATAGCCGTGATATTATCCCTTATATTGTCAAGATTTATCACAGCCTGCACTCTGTTAAAGTTACTGTTGTCCATCATGTTCTGCTCCTTTTATAACCTCCGATATAGCGCTCACTATATCCCTGGCTATCATTGCATTTCTTCCTCTGTGCTCTGCCGCCATATCTCCTGCCAACCCATGTATATATACTCCCAGCTTAGCAGCCTCATACGCACCAAGTCCGGTGCAGACAAGCCCAGCTATTATCCCGGCAAGCACATCCCCTGCCCCCGCAGTTGACATACCGTTATTACCGGATGTGTTTATATACACATCCCTGCCGTCACTTACGCATGTTCTGGCATCTTTCAGCGCACTTACAACATTATACTCCATCGAAAAGTCTTTGCACACCTCTAATATATTCTTTTTTATATCCGGTATGGCGACGCCTGTAAGTCTTGACATCTCTCCTATATGTGGTGTTACGATCACCGGTCCTCTGTGTCTTCCAAGAATATCGGGCTTTTCGGATATTATGTTCAAGGCATCCGCATCCGCGATCACGGTCTGCACGGCCTCGCACATAATATATTCCACCATGCTCCTTGCCGCATCGCCTTTTCCTATACCAGGACCGATCAGTATGGCATCCGACCACTCCATGGCATCCCTTGCACACTGCTCCGCTTCATCTTTGTTGCTATAGCACATAAGCACTGCCTCAGGAATTCTTACTCCTGCTATCTCCTTGTTGTCGATATGTGTGTATATCTTCACAAGCCCTGTTCCCATCCTGTATGCAGCCTCCGCCGCAAATGTCATGGCACCAGACATGTCTCTACTTCCAGCTATCACCGCAAGCTTTCCATATGTTCCCTTATTTGATGAATCACTCCGTCCCGGAAGCATGCACAGATCGTCTCTGTTGTAGGAATATGCCACCGGGTGTACTCTGTCCACTTCAGCCTGTGCAAATCCTATGTCTCTCACAACGACCTCTCCGCTTATCTCGCAGCCGGGATAAAATATCAGCCCTCTTTTATTCAGTCCAAATGTGACCGTCATACCTGCCTTGAATGCACATCCCATGATCTGCCCCGTGCTGGCATCCACACCTGACGGGGTATCTATGGCAACCTTAAAGCCGCCAAGTCCGTTCATCGTCTCTATGGTCTCTCTCCATATTCCCGCCACATCACGCTTGAGTCCGACGCCAAATATTCCGTCCACAACCACATCGTAATCACTGTCAATGATGTGATCAGTCACCTGTATGCCGATTTTTTTCGCTATTTCAAGCTGATATGAAAAGCTGTCGCTTACTCTCGATATTCCATTTATATAACAGACATGGACAATATCTCCCTGCTGGTACAGGAGTCTCGCAAGAGCCAGTCCGTCCCCGCCGTTATTGCCGCCTTCAACAACCACAAGGCACTTTAATTTTCTGTCCGCGTTTATAGACTTCAGTCTGGAATTTATCTCCTCCAGCACGGTGATCGCAGCTCTCTCCATAAGCAGGATCCCTGGCACACCCTTTTCCTCTATGGTCAGCCTGTCTATCTCCTGCATCTCTGTTCGGTCTGCAACATAAAACATATTTCTGCCTCCTTATTGAAGAAAACGGATAATTTCTCTCGAAATTACCCGTTTTATACTTACCTATAAAAATCTTCCGATCTCTTCCTTATCTCTTCTTGAGGAAATCAGGAATCTTGATACTCTCTGTCTTTGGTCTTGACACATGTGCCGGCTCAACTGGTGTTGATGTTACAGGTGTCTGCTGTGCTGGTGTCACAGGTGCTGTGTATGCTGGCTTTGCTGCCGGAGCAGTCTCAGTTGTCTGACCGCCGAGGAACGATGGTCTTGTGCTTGTCTGAGTGCTGTGTGTCCCAAGGCTCTGGCCTGCATATGTAGCAGTCTTTGGCTCTGCAGCAGGTGTTGTTGTAACTGCTGGCTTAGGTGTGGTCATTGTTCCCATAGGAGATGCAGTACCTGCATATCTTGCGGTGACATCGCTCTCGCCTGATCTCTCAAGACCTGTAGCAATGATCGTGATGCTTATATCCTCACCCATGTTGTCATTGTCAACTGTACCGAAGATGATGTTGACTCCATCTCCAGCCTGCTCTGTAAGATATGTAACAGCATCATAAGCCTCAACGATACCAATGTTACCTGAGAAGTTTACGATGATATCTGTTGCACCTGAAACGGTTGTCTCAAGAAGTGGTGAATCCATAGCCTCCTTGATGGCGTCAACAGCCTTGTTCTCTCCGCTTGCTGAACCTATACCGATATGAGCGATACCCTTATCTCTCATAACTGTCTGTATATCTGCAAAGTCAAGGTTGATAAGACCCGGCTTATTGATAAGGTCTGTAACACCCTGAACACCCTGCTGAAGTACCTGATCTGCCTTCTTCAGCGCATCAGGAATACTTGTTCTCTTATCACAGATCTGAAGGAGCTTGTCGTTAGGGATAACAATAAGTGTATCCACATTCTCCTTAAGTCTCTCTATACCTTCGATCGCGTTTCTCATACGAGGCTTACCCTCAAAACCAAATGGCTTTGTGACAACTCCGACTGTGAGGATACCAAGGTTACGTGCCATCTCTGCAACGACAGGGGCAGCGCCTGTTCCTGTTCCACCACCCATACCACATGTTACGAATACCATGTTGGCGTCCTTGATGATGTCTACGATCTCTTCTCTATTCTCCTCTACAGCGCTGGCACCGATCTCAGGCTTTGCACCAGCACCAAGACCCTTGGTAAGTTTCTCACCTATCTGGATCTTTGTTGTAGCTCTGCTGAGTGAAAGAGCCTGCTTATCTGTATTGATAGCGATAAGTTCCACTCCCTCAACATTCTCATCGATCATTCTGTTAACAGCATTGTTACCTGCACCGCCGACACCAATTACAAGAATCCTTGCCGGTGTTCTCTCGTCATTTGATTTTATCTCAAGCACGGTTGCATCCTCCTTATATACTTATTCTTTATCCATCAATCATTGTCATCTGCTCAAAAGCTGACCGTTTTATCGCATTAGTACCTATATAATACGATTTTTTATATCATTACGCAAGAAATTTTTTATTTATTTTCTTTAAAGATAACGTTCCTCTGCGATTCACTGTAATTCGACATATCAAGAGTTCCATTTTTACCCTTCACGCTCTCAAGTATGCTCTCAAGATTCATGAATTTCGTCTCCAGGTTTTCACCGTCGCCGATCCTGATCTTTATTCCATCCTTGTGAAGTATGAGATTCTGATCTGTGTCATAAGTAATCTTGTCTATCTGTATTCCGCTCTTGTAAATGAGCTGTGTCATAGTCAGTATCTCCTGGAAGAATCCCGAATCGCCGACATCAAGTTTCTTTCCCTGCTCCACGCTGTCACTTGTAAGTCCCTCTATACAAGGAACATCATCAAGCTTTGCATCGGATATCTCGAGCACGATACCGTCGCCATCAAAATATGCATACTGATCGTTGTACTTTATGCAGCCCGCCATGGCCTTCTCGTACACCGTGATCTCTACTGAATTCCTGTTCACATATGTGACGTCTATCTTATCTATAAAGGTTACATCCTGGGCAGGATTCAGTCTGCTCTCAAGTATAAACAGCAGCGTATTGCCATAATCCTTACCGCCGGTCACGATATCGACCATCTGTTGGTCAGTGTAGTGATCAGTTCCGGTCACTTTTATGGACTTCAATTTATAACATGTACGTATGTATACAAACGCTATAGCACACAGCACCACCAGAATAAGAAGTATCTTGAGAACTATCTTGAATATCCTTGCCGCCTTCTCACGTCTCGCCTTTCTTCTGGCAAGTTTCTCCGCCTGCAGCTTCTTCTTTCTCTCTATCTCCTCCGGGGTAAGCTTTCTGCGCTCTTTTTTGCGTTTTTTCTTGTTCTTCTTTTTTGCAGCAACCGCCTGATCTTGCTTACGCCTGCGTCTCTCCTCGGATCTGCGTTTTTCTGCATCCTCTCTGCGCATCCGGTCATCCGGTCTGCGACGCTCTCCATCCTGTCTCCTGCGCACCTGCTCATCAGATCTGCGACGCTCTCCATCCTGTCTCCTGCGCACCTGCTCATCAGATCTGCGGTGCTCTCCATCTGGTCTCCTGCGCACCTGTTCGTCAGATCTGCGGCGCTCTCCGTCTGGTCTTCTGCGCACCCGCTCGTCAGATCTGCGACGCTCTGCGTCTGGTCTTCTGCGCGCCTGTTCGCCTGTTCTGCGGTGCTCCCCATCAGGCCTTCTTCGTGTCTGCTCATCCGTCCTGCGGCGCATATCTCCGTCTGCTCTCCGCTGTCCATTGCGGCTGTCTGTCTGCTGTCTTCTCTTATCAACCGGAACCTTGACCCTTCCGTCGAGGCGTTTTCCGGTCATGACATCCACATAGCCGCTTTCACGTCTGGTCTGCGCAACATCAACATTTCTGCTCATTCTATTTTTATTAACATTTCGTCTATTGTTGTTTTCCATTCAAATCTTCCTTTAAAGGATCTGTCATATGTCTGTTTCGTCATACGAAATTCCTCTGGATACGGACATCACTATCCCCATCTCCATCAGAATGAAAATTATCGAACTTCCGCCATAACTGACAAATGGCATCGGCACACCTGTCGGCGGAATGGTATTCGTGACAACACTCACATTTATCAGCAGTTGGACCGCCACATGTGCCATCACTCCCGCTGTGAGCATGCTTCCAAATCTGTCTCTGGCATTCATGGCCGTCACAGCCATCCGCCTAAGTAATATAAGAAAAATGATAAGTATAAATGCCGCTCCGACAATTCCGAGCTCCTCACACACGACTGAGAATATCATATCATTATGTGACTCCGGAATAAACCCCATCTTTTGGACACTTCTCCCAAAGCCCACTCCAAACAGTCCACCGGAACCAACGGCATATAACGACTGAACCGTCTGATAGCCATCTGCGTAATTTTCAGGATCAAGCCATATCTTGACTCTGTTCGCCCTGTAGCCTGCGAACATTATGAAAAGCACACTCCCGACAACACCAAATATACCGATCAGAACAAAATGTCTGACCCTGGGGCTTCCCACAAACAATATTACAAAAAGGATTGCAAAACAGATTATAGCCGTGCTGAGATTCTCCACACCGATCAGGACTATGGTGATCACGGGCAGGATCATTACCTTTATAAGGCAGCCCGGTCTGCACAGATTTTTGCTCTCCACGGCAGCCCTCGCCGAGGTGTAGATTATGATCGCCGTCTTGGCATATTCTGATGGCTGAAATCCTATAGGTCCAATATATATCCATCTTGCTGACCCATGGCTGGCCGTTCCTATTATCAGCACCACCACCTGAAGAACAAGTGATGACAGCAAAATGACCGCAGACAGCCTGAGCAGCCGCCTGTAGTCATATCTTGACACTATGTACATGGCGAAGACCGCCAGCAACATATAAAGTGCCTGTCTTTTAAAAAAGTACATCTGATCTCCGTACAGGTCGTACGCCCTGTAACTGCTCGTACTGTATATCATGGCAAGCCCAAATATCAGAATCATCCCCAGCGCCAGGAGCATGGTCACATCCACATATCCTCCCGGACACCGTCTTCGTGCATCTCTCACTCTATCTTCTGAAACCTCAGGACCTCCATGCAATCAGATCACTCCTTATAGCTTCTTACATACTCCTTGAACATATCGCCTCTCTGCTCGTAGTTGTCAAACTGTCCCCAGCTTGCACATGCAGGTGAGAGAAGCACCGCATCTCCGTCAACCGCATTCTCATGGCAATATGCTACCGCATCCTGAAGATTCTCCTCAAATATAATTGAGTTAAATCCATGTCTCTTGGCACAGTCAGCTATCTTCTGCGCAGTCTGGCCTATGAGAACGAGCCACTTTACCTTGCCGTCAAACGCCTCTATCCACTCGTCGTACTCAGAACCCTTGTCATAGCCTCCACCTATGAGGAATGTAGGAGCCACCATGGCCTGTATTCCCTTTATGGCTGCATCAGGGTTTGTTCCCTTTGAATCATTGTAGTATGCGACACCATCGATGGTGTCAACATATTCTATTCTATGAGCAACAGCCTTGAATGATGTTGCAACATCTCTGATAACATCAACAGGGACTCCCATATAATATGATATTCCAACTGCTGCCAGAACATTCTCAACATTGTGAGCTCCCATGAGCTTAAGATCCTTAATGGCAAGTACATTGATCTTCTTATCGCCATCCTCGAGGATGATATCCCCATCCTCTACATATACTCCACCGGCCGGCTTCTCCAGTCTGCTGAAATATACTACATGGCAATGATCCTTTGCCTTCTCTCCCATGGCGCGTGTATGCTCATCATCATAGTTGAGGACTGTCACATCATCCATGGTCTGATTCTTTGTTATTGAAAACTTTACATTTCCATAATTCTCAAATGTATAGTGCCTGTTCAGATGATCCGGAGTCAGGTTGAGTATTGCACTGACATTCGGATGAAAATCTATAACCGTCTCAAGCTGGAAACTGCTTATCTCTGCAACTGTATCTGAATCATCGTCTGTTGTGTCGCACAGCTCTGTGTAAGGTATTCCAATATTTCCCACAACGATGGTCTTGGCATTGTGTGCCTTGACTATCTCTCCCACAAGGGCTGTAGTTGTAGTCTTGCCGTTTGTTCCTGTTATGGCTGCTATCTTACCCTTACCATAATGGTATGCCAGCTCTATCTCACTCCAGATAGGTATTCCCGCATTTCTCACCACATCTGTAAATGGCGCATCAACAGGGATTCCCGGACTGATGACCATGAGCTGTGATGATGAGAGGGCATCCTCTCCAAGCTCACCGAGTTCTATCTGAACAAGCTCTGAATCGCCTGTCTTCTCCTTTATCGCCTCTATATCTCTGTCCTTGTTCTCATCGAACAGATAAACCTTTACTCCATGATTTACCAGAAGCTTGGTTGCACTGATTCCACTCTTTCCTGTTCCTGCTACTATCGCTGTATTGATCTCCATATCATTTCACCATGGTGCACCACTGCACCATTTTCTCCTTTCTACATTACAGAGCCAGTAAACCTACCACACAGAGGACTGCAGTCACTATAGAAAATATAGCAACGACCTTTGACTCAGGCCATCCCCCGAGCTCAAAATGATGATGTATAGGTGCCATTCTGAACACTCTCTTGCCTGTAAGCTTGAATGAAACAACCTGTATTATAACTGATAATACTTCAATGAAGTATATGAAAGCTATTATAACTATGAATATAGGCATCTTGAGCATATACGCTGTTGATGCAACAAATCCACCGAGTGCCAGAGAACCTGTGTCTCCCATGAATACCTTTGCAGGGTACACATTGTACACAAGGAAGCCAAGAAGACATCCAACCGCTGCGCAGGCAACCGGAGCAACACCTGAGTCTGTTCCCACTGCTACAACCGCAAAGAATGTGGCTATGAGAACCGTGACTGATGACGCAAGTCCGTCAAGTCCATCTGTGAAGTTCGCACCATTAACTGTTCCAAGCACGATGAAGAACAACAGTATCACATAGAGTGTGCTGTTGAGCTGAACCGTCTTGCCAAGGAATGGTATTATAAGCTCATTGTTGATATCTGAATACTTCTCTACATAATATGCAAATACTCCCGTAACGACAATCTGTCCGAGCATCTTCTGCCATGCGTGAAGTCCCATTGATCTCTTCATAACAACTTTGATGTAATCATCGATAAATCCGATAAGTCCAAATCCAAGTGTCACAAAAAGCACCGGAAGGACATCCGGATATTTCTTCATATAGATAAGCGTCGTGATCGTAAGTGACAGAAGGATTATAAGTCCACCCATGGTTGGTGTTCCGGCCTTCTTCAAATGTGCCTGTGGGCCGTCATCCCTGACAAACTGACCGAACTTGAGCTTCTTCAGGAACGGTATAACTATAGGGCACAGCACCACGCTGATACAGAATGCTATCACTACCGGTAAAACAATCTTTAAATCTAAATTCATTTTGTACTCCTTACCTGCCCGCACACCGCGGACTATGTATTTCTTAAACTGTTTTCAGACTGAGATAAATTTAATACTCATTTGTGGCTTTGTCAATTCCCAAATAGGGAAGAATATTCAAAAAAATATCTCTCACAACAGGGGCCGCTATGGTTCCTCCATAATATGTGCCCTCGGGCTCATCTATTAGCACGACCGTCAGGACTTGAGGATCATCCGCCGGCGCAAATCCTATAAAAGAAGATATGTATCTGCCTGTTCCTCTGGGAAGTTTCTCACTCGTGGCGGTCTTTCCGCCTATCCTGCAGCCCTCTATGGCACACTTTGATCCGCCGCCCTCGGCAACGACTGCCTCAAGCATCTCCCGCATCTTCTGTGATGTCTCCTCATCTATAACCTGTCTCTGCTCGTCAAATTCAATGGCTGTAATAGTTTCTTTACTGCTGTCTATTATCCTTTTTCCCAAATGTGGAGTTACCGTATGCCCTCCATTCACAACCGTGCACACTGCAGATATGAACTGTATCGGAGTCACCTGGAATGACTGTCCAAACGACATGGTGGCAAGCTCTACCGGCCCGACATTTTCCTTCTTATGCATGATGGAGTTTGCCTCTCCGGGAAGGTCTATTCCGCTCTGACTGAACAATCCCAGCTTGTGATAATACTCGTACATGCCATCCACACCTGTTCTCTCTCCTATCTCCATAAACGCCGGATTGCAGGAATTCATGAGCGCCTCCTTAAGGCTCTGGCTTCCATGGCCCGTGGTCTTGCTACACCTTATCCTTCTGTCCTCAACTATCTTATATCCCGGGCAGAAAAAGTTTGAGCTGCTGTCGACCGCTCCCTTCTCGAGTGCTGCCGTCAGTGTTATTATCTTGGCGGTTGATCCCGGCTCATATGTGTCGCTTATCAGATAATTTCTCCACATATTGTTCAGCTCATCCATATTGCCGGCTGTAGGCAGCAACATGGATGTCCCGGATGCGCTGTTATTCCTCTCTGCATCTTCCCCTGTGTCTGTCTCTTCATCGTTCTCTGGCTTAACCAGTTTGAACGGTTCGTTCAGGTTGTATTCCGGCACATCCACCATGGCATATATCTCGCCATTTTGGGGATTGATCGTTATTGCACACACCCTGTTTGCTTTTTTCTCGATCTGGACTTTCTCTGCAGCCTGTGTCACATATCTCTGTATATTGAAATCCAGTGTTGTCACGAGATCATTTCCGGGAATGGGCTCTGTCCTGGTTTCTGAATATTCCGCAAGCTCTATTCCCCTTGCATCCGTGACCGCATTTATGCTTCCATTTGTCCCTGTGAGCACACTGTCATATGTCACCTCAAGGCCCAGTATTCCCTGATTGTCAGCACCGGTGAAGCCTATAACCTTCGATGCAAGGGTATCATATGGATAGCTGCGCTTGTAATCCTCGTCCACCTTGATCCCCGGAACAGCAGCCGCCTTGATCTTTTTTCCGGTCTCCTTGTCTACATTTGACGCTATGAGCTCCCTTGAGGATACCTTCTCCACCTTCTTCCTGATGTCTGCCGGATCCTTATCCAGATATCTTGTAAGAAGCTCTGTGACCTCCGCCTCATCCTCTATCTGGCTGTGTATCACGGATATTGAACACACCGCCTTGTTGTCCGCTATGATATTGCCATTTCTGTCGTATATCCTTCCCCTGGGAGCTTTTATGCTTCTCTCCCTCTCATGCAGGGAATCTGCTTTCTCACTATAATATTCTCCCCTGTAGAGCATTATGTATGCAAGACGGCCAACTATAACTCCCAGCGCTAGGGCCGCCATAACGAACACAAACTTTATCCTCCGCCTGTTATAACTGTATACCTTCAACTCTTGATCCCGGACTTTTTTATTATCATATTAGCCGGATGCCTCATGTATTCGCCTATTCGTGTACAAATCTATCTCTGCATTAAAAAAGCACCGGAGGTGTATCTGCACCTTCGATGCTTTGGTTTACTGTGTAAATTATCATTCGCCGGAATAGTCCTCGTCACCGCTCCACGTATCCGTGCCGTCGCCTGTTCCGCTGTCATCCTCCCATGTATCGTCCGCCGTATAACTGTCGTCTGCCGTATCGTCATACGATGTGTCATCCGCCGATGTGTCGTCGGTCGATGTATCTTCCGCTGATGTATCTTCCGCTGATGTGTCCTCAGCAGCCGCATCCTCTGTTGCCGCCTCTGTATCTGCAGTCTCTGTATCCGTGTCAAATGCTGATGAGAGCGGCTCCTCCGTTCCGTCATAAGCCACATCATCTCCGTTTGTTGAGTATACATTCAGGTATGGAAGGAGATCCTGCATAACCTGATTGAACAGCTTTGCTCCTGCTCCTGATCCTGACTGATCCTCAACATGAGGCTCATCAACTACAACGTAAAGCATTATCTGAGGATTCTCAACAGGGGTAAATCCTATGAATGACAGTACGTATTTTCCATTTCCTCGAGGAAGCTTCTCGGCTGTACCTGTCTTACCACCGATGGTGTAGCCCTCTATTCCAGCCGCATATCCTGTACCTTCCTCAACAACCGCCTGGAGGTATGTCTTCATGTAATCCGACACTTCCTTGGATATGGTCTTTCTGACAAGCACCGGATCCATATTCTCAACCACATTTCCGTCTGAATCCAGAAGTCTCTTGACAACATGTGGCACATAATAATTTCCGCCGTTTATTACAGAACAGAATCCCGCTGCCATCTGGATCATAGATGTTGTAACACCCTGTCCAAATGAAGATGTCGCAAGCTCTGTAGGATTAAGATTCTCCACATCGTACTTAATACCTGTCGTCTCACCTTCGAGATCTATTCCTGTCTTGGAACCAATGTTAAATATCATCTGATATTTGTCAAATGTCTCTGGTCCCTCCTTGTCCGCTATCTGCATCAACGCATCATTACATGAAACAGCCAGAGCTCTCTTGACGTCAACCATTCCGTGTCCTGCTCTGTAACTACAGTAAATAGGGCTCTCTCCCTCGACTACGACCTGTGAACCATCACAGAGAAATTCATCTCCGTCTGAGATCACTCCATCCTCCATGGCTCCCGCTATGGTAAATGCCTTGTATGTTGAACCCGGCTCAAACACATCACTTATACAGTAATTCTGCCATACATAGTTGAGTGCCTCATATAACTGGTCTGATGTAAATCCATCTATCGTGCTCTGGAACTCTTCATCCGACATCTTTGAGAAATCGTATTCCACTTCCTCAGTCTTTACATTCTTCTGTTCGGTGGTCGCTTCTGTGGATGATTCTGTGGTAGTGCCATCCTCGCTGCTCTCCGTTGTTGCTGTTGTATTTTTCTTTGCACTCTCAACGCTTATCAGGCTGTCCGCATTCTCATCTGCACCCTCGATCTCAACCTCCTGGGTGACGGTGACTGTCATGTTCCTGAGCGCCTGTGTGTTCATCGGGTCATTTGGATCGTAGGTACGTGAGCTTGCCATTCCAAGTATCTCGCCATTGTTTGGATCCATTGCTATGATACCTATCTGCTTAGCACCTGTATTCTGCATATACTCAGTGATGTTGTCCTCTATGATCTTCTGTATATTCATATCTATGGTGGATACTACTGTCTCACCATTCTGGGCTGCCACAGTCTCCGAGTCAACGCCGCCTGAGCCCGACATATATCTGTAAGTCTTGCCATCCACACCGTTTAAGTAGTCATTATAATAGCCCTCAATACCACCCTGTCCAACATTTCCGCTGGCGGTGTATCCGAGCAGGTGACACGCCAGAGATCCATTTGGGTAATTTCTCTTATACACCGTCTCGAATCTCACTCCTATGACATCTGCGCCCTCATCGGTCTTACAGTAATCCTCAAATGCCTTAACCTTTGTATATGGAAGATCCTTGAGGACTACCTCATAATAAGAATCCTCATTTGCAATGTGCTTGTCAAAATCGTCTCCTGACACATCGAAATACTCCAGCACCGCAGCTCTTGTTGCCGCCTTTCCCTTCTCCGTGATCAGAATATTCACAGGCTCAAGTATCAGGCTGTAGGTCTTCTCACTGTTTGCAAGGACATTTCCATTTCTGTCCAGTATCTCGCCTCTCTCATACGGAATATCCGTGGAATTGTAGTCCATCTGCAGAACCACCGCCTCCGAATACTCCTTTCCATTTGCCACGTTGATGTACACAACTCTTATGGTAAGTGCCACCAGAACTCCCACCACCAGCAAATATGCGATCTTGGTCTTTCTTCTCATCCCTTTTAAAAATAGCTTTGATCTCTTTGACATTTTATCTTTCCACCTTAAAAATTAAATATCCCTAAGACTACTTGGCCTTAGGGACATCCTTGTACTGTACTACGTAATCATCATTATTCTGTGAATAGTATAATGTTTGTCCCGGCTGTGAGTATACCATGCCGAGCTTAGTAGTTGCAATATTATATATCTCATCCAGATCTGTCATGGAATCAAGTCCTGCGCTGTAGCTTGCATTCTCGTCAAGCTGTGTTGCCACCTGGCTCTTCAGCGTTGCCACTGACTCCTTCTGTGACTTGACATCTGATGTAAGTTTCAGAAGATAACAGCACAGCGCCACCGCAACGATTATCGCAGCAACCATGCCCGCCGTATATCTTATTTGTGCATTTGTAACTGCCTTTCTCTGTGCCTTTCTGGCTGCAAGCTCTCGTCTCTCTCTGTCAGTCAGATGAGATGATCCCTGTTTCTTTCTTCGCGCCGGCTGTGGAGCTCTCTCAGGTCTCACTGAAGGCTGTGGTCTTCTCGCCGGAGCGGCTGAGCCTCTGACTACAGCTTCGCGGGATCTGTTACGTCCAGCCCGGTCATCATAATTCAGTTGTCTTGCAGAACTACCCTCTGTGTAGTATCTTCTATCTGCCATCTATATCGCCTCTTTCATTTATATCTGTCAAATTGCCTCAAACACTCTGAGCTTTGAGCTCTTTGATCTGGAATTCTCCTCAAGCTCCCTTTCTCCCGGTATGATCGGTTTTCTCGTTATCACCTTGCCGAGAGGCTTTCTTCCGCATGTGCACACCGGAAAGTTCGGTGGACAAATGCATGGATTTTCATTTTTCCTGAATGCTAGCTTCACTATCCGATCCTCAAGGGAATGGAATGTGATGATACACAATCTTCCTCCCGGATTCAGGCTTGCTATCATGCCGTCTATTGAATCCCTGAGCACATCCAGCTCCCTGTTCAGTTCGATCCTGATCGCCTGAAATGTCTGCTTGGACGGATGTCCCTGTCCATTCCTCGCCTTTGCCGGTATGGAACCACGGATTATATCGTTGAGCTCTTCGGTCGTCTCTATCACCTTGTTCTCACGGTACTTGCATATATGATATGCAATACTCTTTGCATATCTCTCCTCTCCGTAATCCTTAAGTATACGGAACAGCTCAGCCTCGGAATAATCATTGACTATATCCTTTGCAGTCTTTGTCTGCCTGTTGTCCATCCTCATATCCAGTGGAGCATCAACCCGATATGTGAATCCTCTATCCGCATTATCGAGTTGATATGAAGACACTCCCAGATCAAGGAGTATCCCGTCCACCTTCTGTATGTTCAGTTCATCCAATATTCTTCTGAAATTCTGGTAATTATCCCTGACTATGGTCACCTTATCCCCATACGGCTCAAGTCTCTTCGACGCTGCAGCTATGGCATCCTCATCCTGGTCGATACCTATAAGCCTGCCGCCCTCACCAAGCCTCTTCACAATCTGCTCTGAGTGTCCGGCTCCCCCTAATGTGCCATCCACATAGATGCCATCCGGCTTGATATTCAGGTTGTCGATGGTCTCCTCAAGCAAGACCGACTTGTGCGCAAATTCCATAATCAATTACCATTCTCTTCTAAAAACTAAAATCAAGTGCATCAAGCTCATCTGCAAGCTCGTCCATGCTGGCCTGATTATCACTCATGTTCTCAGGGCCATCCCACTCTTCCTTGCTCCAGATCTCCGCTTTCTCACCGTTACCGATGACATACACATCCTTGTCTATATGTGCATATTCTCTCTGCTTCGGAGATAGAAGTATTCTTCCCTGTGCATCCGGCTCACACTTGACCGCTCCGGCAAGAAAACCTCTCTTGAAGGCTCTGGCCGTTCTGTTGGTCATAGGAAGCTTGTTCAGCTTCTCAACGAACTCCTCCCACTCTGTCATTCCATATACATAGAGACAGCAGTCGATTCCTTTGGTTACCATGAATGACTCCCCGAGTTCCGAACGAAGTTTTAATGGCATGATCAGTCTTCCTTTTGCATCAAGCTTATGTTCATATTCACCTGATAAGCATCTGGACATCCCGATCTCCTCCTTTCGTATAACTCCGGTTCAATCACCACTTTTCACCACTTAGTTGCACAGTAATGCCACTTGTAACCACTATTCTATACTATAGCCCCCCAAATTGCAACCCTGTTATATGAAAAAAGTGTGTGCAAATACGCAAAAAAGCCTGTAGATCTAACAGTTTTCACTGTCAAACCTACAGGCTTTTTGTGGTGGGGACAAATCCCAGTTTTTTCCCATTTCGTGGGGGATATCTCCACCTTGTGGGTATTTATCTGTATTGTCTCCCTGTTATATTATTTTTATTGCCACTTTTTCTGCGCTGAAATGCTATTTTGTGGCATCTTTGTCATCTTTCTTTTTTTTCTCCAGCGTCATCTGATCCACCACTGGTCTCCACTTCTGTACCGGCAGCGTCTGCTTCACCACTGGTCTCCACTTCTGTATCCGCAGGATCACATTCGCCACTAATCTTCACTTCTGTGCCAGCGGCGTCTCCCATAACTGCAGCAGGCCAGCCACGCTTGGCACATCTTACATAATTTATGACAAGCAGTACCACGGCAGTTACAAAGCATACAAGTGCAAGCACCTGGGATACCTTGATCCCTGTATTGCCGATCATCAGGGAATCACTTCTGAGACCTTCGACGATAAATCTTCCGAGTCCGTATCCTCCCACATATATGAGAGCGAACTCTCCTTTGAATTTCTTGTGCTTTCTATATATAAATAAGAACACAAGCAGCATAAGATTCCATAAGGACTCATACAGGAATGTCGGATGGACCGTTATGCAATCCATGCCGTCTATATTCACCACATTGTCCAGCATCTTCTGTGTGATGACCCCGGTTCTCTCCAGATAGTCAAGATTGCCATCAGATCTGTAGTAATCAAGCGGAATCGCCATGGCCATCTTACTGTTCGTATATGCGCCAAATGCTTCTCTGTTGAAGAAGTTTCCAAATCTTCCAAGTATCTGTCCGATCAGTATTCCAAAAGTGGCTGTATCCGCCATGAGTACAAAGCTGACTTTTCTCACCTTGCAGAATATTACCGCCGTGATGACTCCCGCTATGATTCCACCATATATGGCAAGTCCGCCGCCTCTGATATTCAGCATGGCTTTGAGTGTAGCTCCCACATCGCCCTGCACTATATACTGGTCAAGTCTGAACAAAATGTAGTAAAGTCTTGCTCCAAGTATGGCCGGAATGATAAGTATAAGTATAAAATCCAGATACATTTCCGGATTCTGTTTTGTTCTCTTTGCCTCGTTTGTGACGAGTACATATGCCAGCAGGAATCCTATCATGATGATGATCCCGTAGAACCTCACCTCAAAGCTTCCTATATTGATATGGTCACCTATGTTTCTGAGGGTTATCCCAAGATTCGGAAAGAATATGCTTCTAAAATATTCTGATATCTGAGACATATCGTTACATCCTCCTAGATTCATTTACACGTTGAACTTGAAGAGAATAACATCTCCATCCTCAACCACATATTCCTTGCCTTCCTGTCTTACAAGACCCTTCTCCTTGGCAGCAAGCATGCTTCCGCAGTCCATGAGATCCTTGTAGCTGACAACCTCCGCCTTGATAAATCCTCTCTCAAAGTCTGAGTGAATCTTGCCAGCTGCTCCAGGTGCCTTCGTTCCCTTCTTGATGGTCCATGCCCTTGACTCTGTCTCTCCGGCTGTCAGATAACTGATAAGGCCAAGAAGTGAGTAGCTTGCCTTGATAAGCTTGTCAAGACCAGACTCTTTAACTCCAAGATCCTCGAGAAACATCTTCTTCTCCTCATCATCAAGCTCTGCCAGCTCCTGTTCTATCTGTGCACATACTACAAATACCTCTGCATCGAAGTCCTTTGCGTATTCCTTTACCTTCTGCACGTTCTCATTTGAAGCGCCATCGTCCGCAATGTCTTCCTCGCCTACATTTGCGGCAAATATTACAGGCTTCCATGTGAGAAGGTTATATTCCTCTATCCACGCCTGCTCGTCCTCATCTGCGACCTCTATGGTCTTTGCAAGCTTACCATCCTCAAGGTGAGCCTTGATCCTCTGCTGGAAGTCAAGCTCCTTCGCAAGCATCTTGTCATTTCTTGCACCTCTGATGGTCTTGGCGATCCTTCTGTCGAGCACCTCTATATCTGAGAATATCAGCTCCAGATTGATGGTCTCTATATCTCTGATCGGGTCTACGGAACCGTCAACGTGGATGACATTTGTATCCTCAAAACATCTTACAACGTGAACGATGGCATCAACCTCTCTGATGTTCGCAAGGAACTGGTTTCCAAGTCCTTCTCCCTTTGATGCGCCCTTTACAAGACCCGCGATATCTACAAATTCTATAACAGCAGGTGTTGTCTTGGCTGAGTTGTACATCTCTGTGAGCTTGTCCAGCCTCTCATCCGGCACTGCAACGATTCCTACGTTTGGATCTATTGTACAGAACGGATAGTTAGCTGATTCCGCTCCTGCCTTTGTAAGTGAATTGAAAAGTGTACTCTTTCCCACGTTTGGGAGTCCTACGATTCCTAATTTCATTTTATATATTTCCTCCTTAAAAACCTTGATTTTATGCAGCTTTGCAGGCTTCGTATTTCGCTGGTGTACCAATTAGTGTACCAATCTTGTTATATTCGCATGAAAATACATGAATTTTCATATTGCAACACCTGCCTTCAAAGCCTCTGCCACAAGGTCTATTTCTTTTTGTTTTTCTTCTTCGGTTATATGAACATACAAATTCATAGTGATACCAATATTAGAGTGTCCCAATATTTTCTGTAAGGTTTTTGGCGTCATTCCACCTTCAATACATCTAGTTGCAAAAGTATGTCTTAATACATGCATCGAAAAGCGCTTGATTCCTGCTTTATCGCAAATTATAAATAAAGCTGTATCATAAGTGCTATTTTTTACAGGTTGCCCCTTTCTGCAAAGGAACACTGTATCAGCCCACTCTTTATCTATCACTTTGAGTTTTCTGTTCTTTTCTTTTTGAGCCTTAAGAATACAAATTGCTTCGTCCGTAAGTGGTATTGTCCTGTATCCAGACTTGCTTTTAGGCGGTCCAACTCTCCACTCACCAACTTTGTACCTAAACTCCATTGATCTTTCGATTGTAAGAGTCTTCCTTTCAAAATTAATATCTTCCCACTTTAGACCAACAAGCTCTCCTGTTCTAAGTCCCGTCTGCAACGCAAATCTATACTGATACTCATAACTCTGTCCTTTAGCTGCCGCAAGGAAACGCCTTTGATCATCAATTGTAAGAGCCTCTTTTTTATCTGATGGCTTGCCAATATCACTCTTCACCGATTTCTTACAAGGATTTGTTATTATAACTTCGTTTTCCTTTGCAAACTCTAACATGTTATACAATGCAATTCTAGTCTGATAAATGGTTGTCGTCTTATATCCTTCATCCGCCATATCTGAAAATATTTTCTGACAATGTATCGGTTTCACTTCTGTAAGAAGTTTATTTCCTATCACGTTCTTGATATTTCTTTCATAACGTTCGGAATAATTACGAACCGTATTGGGTCTCACTGTCTTTTTCTTTAGATCGATCCAATATTCAAACCACGCATCCACAAGCATGTCCGTAGCATTCTCTAAATCACTATGTTCATCAATATATGTTGCATCTGCTATCCATTGTCTGCATTCCTGCAGTTTCTTAAAACGTTTAGATTTCCTTCGTCCAAATCTATCAGTAAATCTAGCCACATAAAGGCCATTCGTCTGCTGAGAAATTCCGACACCCAGTTCCTTACCTTTTAAGCTTTTTCCCATTCTGGCTCCTTTCCACAAGAAGCCCCAAAATAGCAGAATAAGTATACTACATTGAGGCTTGTATTTCAATATTTACCATACATATGTGTTCACAATCTACTCATGAATAAACGAAAAAATGCTCTATTATATTTCAATATTCTCGGATATAAACTTCTCAAACTCCTTCCGTTTCACCAGTTTCTTTTTTCCTACATATAACACAAACGGACATCTTGGTGCTCTAAGCAAGCTTTCAATTCTATTTATTCCTATATTGGAATATTCTGCCGCCTCTTTTATTGTGAGCGTTACTTTCTGATAAATAGGCACCTGTCCCTGCACTTCTTTACTGTTGTCCGTTATCAAGCACATTCCGTTCCCCCCTATTCAAATTTTCATTATCCAACGCCAATTCCCTCACAATGACCTCATTGATCTGCTGAATGACACCCTCATCATTTATCTCACCAAGTACATTTATGATCTGACGCTCTCCTATCGTACACATCTGCTCTCCCATAAAAAACGTATCCTTGTAAAGCCTTCCATTCACATCCTTAGCTGTGACCTTCACATGTACCGGAAAATCCTTCTTCTTATCCTGCGTTGTTCCAGGCATTACAGTAAATACCGGTGAATGTGCATTGGCTGTATTGTTGCTAATAACTACACAAGGTCTGATTCCTGTCTGAACACACTTACCCTGATTTTTTAGTTCTGCCCATATCACCATATTTCTTCTAATCTTCATCTGTGAACACCCCCTTCTTTGGTGGCATATACAGGTGCATCATCGGCTCCTTCTCATCTACTGTAAATATACGAAAGCCTGCCTCCTTAATAAGTCCAACTCTGTAATATGCATCTGCTATTCCATAAGAAATTGTATCCATATTTACGCATACAACAGCTTCAGCCTTTCCCTGCCTCATACACTCTATTGCACCACTGAAGTAGCGATTATAAACCACTCTTCCCATTATTCCACGTCTGACAATCGCCACTGGGATAAGATTATTCTGTTTTGTAAATTCCCTGATTCTGTTCAACTGCCTGTTCTCTGCCTCTTCAGCTTTTATTTCATTGTGCTGCTCATCTGATGATAAAATAACAATACATCTTGTTGGATTTGTCATCAGTGGTTTCTTATTTCTGCCTTTTCTTCTCATCTCGTACTCCTATATAATGAAATTTCTTTCAAAATCTATCTTCTTCAAATGTTGATGCTGCGTGTCAAGTTTTCGTGGAACTCAATACGCCCATACACCGTTCGCGAACAGCTTCTAATGCCTCATCCTCTGTCGGATATATTCCAATCACAGAACCATCACCGGCTCTCACAATCGTTCCATAATCTGTGATAGTAAACCTGATACCTATCAGATTCTCAGTAACGGGTTCTGAAGCTTTCTGATCTGTTTCTAACATCCTGCTCCGTTATCAGGTTCTGCTTTCACCTGAACTCCAGTGTTCAGCACATACACCATCACATCCAGATCCCTGGCTTTCAGAAGAAATGCCTCCAGATCATCTCTATCCTTTGTGATATCATTTATCTCCCTGACGAAAATCACTTTGACATAATCCTTTTCCATCCACTCACAAAGGCTTGTCATCTTATCACGGTCAATATCATCCGAAGCCCCTTCATCAACGATAATTTCCACAATCGGCAGTTCTACACTCTTTGCCTTATCCAGCATATCTGCCGCCATATCCATGATCTTATCAACACTCTTTCTGGACTTGATAAAGCCAACTCCCATCACTTCATGTTCTCTCTTGAACTCATTCACATTACTTCTTGTAAATCGCATATCGCTTTTTGTTCCAGTCAGCGTCCTGTCTGGTATGCATTTATCATACTGTACCTGCTCTTTCAAAGTACTCCCTGCAAAAATGAACCTTCTTCATCATTTCATCTTTCAAGGACGATTCTGTATACTCTCATACAATCTGGTAATAAGCTCCGTCTGCTCCTTGGACATGCCAGTATTCTTCTTACCAAATAGAAGGTAATCAGCGGAGCAGCCAAACTCCTGGCATATCAAAACAAGCTGATAAATAGAACATCTGGCAACTCCTGTTTCAATCCGAGACACCTGGTTCCCATTTATTCCAATACAGGCTCCAAGCTGTGCCCCTGTCACCTCATTTTCAATACGGATATCCTGTATCCTCTGTCCAACCTCCATCATCATCTGCTTTTCTTCTGAACTTGCTTCTCTCTTCATTTTCTACATCCTTTCTGATCGTCGTTCTGGCAACCAGAAACAGATTGTTTTTCATATTCAAAATAAGAATCGCCACACTTGCATAAAAAAAGACGCTAAGAGAAAGCCAGATCCAGTCTGGTTGCTTTCCCCTGCGTCTTTGGTGCTGCCATCTTCCGATGTGCCCGTATCAGGTGGGCTATTATTCAATTTTCACACATCAGATTCTGAAAGCGCCATCTATCAGACGGCTAATCAACATACCCTCAGTATATTTCTTCAGAATCATCACACGTTTACATCTGTCACACTTCACTCCTATACCTTGAAGTGCAACCGCAGAATCATCTCCGCACATATGATAGTTCATCATCAGCTTCTTACATTGTCTGCAGCGTATCTCAATCACATCTTTATTATTCATACTACAGTTAAGCTCCTTTCTAAATACAAAAACCATCTCTTTGTACTTGAAAAGGAAAAGGGAATCACCTTTGCAAGCTTGCTTGCCGGGAGTTCCGCGCATACCTCTCGTATGCCCCGGTAAATGCTGATCTTTGAAGCCAACTGACCATGATACATCAAGGTCAGGCTCTTCCCTCTACAAACCATAAATTATTATCCTCGTAATATAGATGACGTTCTCTGTCATCAATCATACATGTGTACCTCATTCCAACACCTCCCGCTTTCAGGCTCGTCGCCCTTCTCATATCGTTTACCCGTTGTATCTCATAAACCGTTCCGTCCTTCCAGCGGAGACTTCTCGGTATCAAAATCCCATCCGTGGTAAATTCTGCAAGCACATCTACATATACCTTATTACTCATTGCTTCAACCTCCTGCCAATTATCACTAACAAATCTTAATTGTACGTGGGCAGTCCTTGAGTCTTGCAATATAGCCACATTACTCCAGTTTTTTAAGATATGCCTGAACGCTTGATGTGGATTTCAGTCCTACATGCTTTCCTATCTCTCTGACTGTCGGAGAATACCCATGTTCCCAGTTAAAATTGCAAATAAACATATACACAACTGTCGTTTTCTCATTCAAATCATAATACATAATTTAAAATATCCTCCTTTACCTGCCATCTGGCAGTAATCGCGTATGCCAAAGTGTCAAAGCCACCTTGTACACCGTTAAGTAGAGCAATATGCCCTTATCCAAAGTATCCATGTGGATGAACCGTATGGTCTTCCTTCGCATTGATTTTTGAAAGATAACTATCCATATACATGAGTCCTCTCTGTACACTGTAATAACCAAACCTCCTGCGTATATCATCGACCGCTGCATCAGCCTTCATCATTTTCTCTCGTCTGGAAATGTCATCAAATAGATCTATCTGTTCCCAATACTTATCAGTGACCAGATCTGCCCCCTGACTCCGATGCTCCTGATTGTCTTTGACCAGTTGTAATTCTCCTTGAACAGCCGATATGCATATTCTGTAATCTCACTGGTAATATTGGTTGCATGATCAATCTTCATCTGACGGGTAAATGAATATAAGTCACAATCGACTATATCAGCCTTTTGCATGCCTCTGGCAAATACGAAAAGCACGTATGTCAGATCATTCCTTTTCGCAGAGCCATCACGGTATACGAAAATGCAGTATCTGCTGGTACTGGAAACTTCCTTGAAGATGGTCCAAGCAGGACTCTTAACATAGATGAAGCTCTGCTGCCAGAAAACACTTCTTTCGGTGTAAAGATCAGCGGCGACAGTATGGAACCAGAGTTCCATGATGGAGACATTGCATGGGTAATCAAACAGGAAACTGTTGAAAATGGTGAAATCGGCATTTTCTCCCTGAATGGAGATGCCTATATCAAGAAACTACGAGAAGACAATGAGAGTATCTTCCTTGTATCACTAAATAAAAAATATGCACCCATCCGTGTCAGTGAAAATGATCGTTTTGATGTATTTGGAAAGGTCGTAGGAACCGGCAACGCCACAGATTTATCCATCTAAATAGCGAACCATCAAATTCATGCACATTATTTTGGACATATATTCCACTATACTTTGATTTAAAGACAAACTTAGAAAACTACAAGGAAGTGATTGAAATGGCAGTTGTCAACAACTTAGAAGAAATCCGTGAAAGCCGTGGCATCATTCAGGATGATCTTGCAGCTGCAACAGGCTTCTGTACCAGAACCATCAGCCGTATTGAACGTGGAAAGTGCACTCCATCCGCTGAGTTTATGCTTCGGATATCCGCATACTTCAACCTGCTGGTTGAGGATGTATTTCATATAGAATAGTAGAGACCGGGGCAATCTGCCCCAGTCATTACTGTTTATTATGGGGAGAGTTACCTAATAAATAGCTTTTAAATAAAACCCCATCTATATTTTTATTTTCGTATACAAACTCCCACGTATTTATAGAAGATGTCTCTTGAAGTGTTTTTTTTACATCATCATAAGCCATTCTCATATACTGTGCTACAATTTCCGTTTTCACATTACCCGTTAGATGTCCAAACGCAGGCAACGTTATTGTAGAAATCTGGTTTTTTATCGCTTCAACAAGTGTACTGCGAGTTGCCGTATATATAATTCGCGGATCTAAAATCGGTTGGGGAATCCTCATCGTTGGTGTATGTAGTATTTTTTTGTTATACCCCGGTATATCTATAGTTAAACATGTTCCTACTGGTTGTTCGCCAAGAAATTCTTTCTGAATTACCCTTTGCACATTTGACTGTAATTGTTCGCCAAAGAAATCAACCAGTGCCTTATCAAGCCCTCCATCCATTATTCCAAATGAATTTGCCGCACTTGTCACTCCGTCTATTTTTTCTATATAATCTTTCAGAAAGCTCTCTATATCGCAACAACAAAGTTCAACATTAGTCTCCCATTGAAAATACTTCATCAAGCTATCTATCATTTTTTCATCAATATCTATTATATATATTTTGTCCAGGAACTTCACTTTCCCATTTCCTTTCACCTGTCTATTTCGTAGATTTGCAACGTTGCCCATTCAATTTCTCTCATACCACCGTCTAAGATTAATCACTCAGCAATGCAATCTCAACTCCAACCACTCCATACTCCTTCTCCTCCTCACTGCTATAATATTTTAACATTGTTGAAGGCTCAAAATCATTTTCTTCAATCAGATTCTTTTTAACAAGCACTTCTTTTAATTGCACAAAAGAATCCGCTTTATGAATATCCACAACATAGGTCAATATGTTTTGTCCGGTATCTGTGTTTGTAAATAATATCTTATCTCCGGGTTTGATAAGCCGTCTCTTTTCATCCCAGAGTCTGAACTCAATTTTCTTCTTGCCGGCTTCTATTCCCTCGAACGGATCTGGTTTTAATCTCATTTCATGAAGCATCACCTGCAACCTCCTGATCCTTTGCTAAAGATATATCTCCTCATCAGTAGTAACGCAATAACAGCCCAATGTTCCCCCTTGTTCCATGTGTCCAGCTCCGGCGTCAATATCCATATAGTAATCTGTTCTGTAGAACTTATTACTCATATCTTTATTTAATCTGAAACAAGGAACATGTCCCACAATAATAAATTGATCAAACCGTTCTTTATCTTTCTTGGGGACTTGATGTAAGTCCATACCAACCATATAACTGTAAATATTATTTTCAAAAGCCTTTTTTATACTACTCTTAACATTAATTGTTCCATCTGCGTTCATTACATAATTATTGCAATCAATACCAGTATGCGTAACGATTACATTTCCTAGATATCGGGAGCTAATTTCCGAGTAAATAGGCAAGTGCTCCAAAAAGGATAATAAATTTTTCTTCTCAAAGGCTGTCATGTTTTTAATCGACTTTAACGTGTCTCCACCTCCAAAGGCCGTCCATGTTCTCTCATCAAGAACCCTATCTGTATTCTTTTCGCCAAGAACACCGTTTAGATACATAACGGCAAATAACTCATGATTACCAAGCAGCAATTCCATCGAGTTATCTAAAATATATGGTTTGACATATCTCAACAGAGCAATCCCATCCGGCCCTCGATCCAAAATATCTCCCATAATTATCAAATTATCTTTTTCTCCATCAAATTCTATCTTCTTCAAAATTTGCTTAAATTCTAACAAATTACCATGAATATCTGATATTAAATATAGCATATTACTCCTACCCATTCTGATCTATGTTTTCATCAATTTTCTTAAGTTCCGATATAAATGATTCATCCTGTCTAGGCCAAATAAATCTCGTTAACAACCCTATAAATATCTCTTCCGCAGACAGCAGACTCATACATACCATTACAATATACAATATCTTTGAAAAAACATTGATTTCTGCAAAGCACTCCTCAACAGCTACTGTTGCAAGTCTCACATTAAAAGGAATCGTAACAAATAAAACAAGAACGAACATCCATATACTTTCATTCTTTTTAATGAAAGACACACTTTTCACAGCTAAACACAATATTCCAACTGCAGTTGCAATTCCCCATAAACCAAATGTGCATGTCAATCCTGAACATACGGAAGAATACAATATCATACCTACATTGACTGCACCTATTACTAATTTTGCCATATCGTATCTCAAATTCATTGAAACAGCGCTCCTATCCATATACTGATATCTGCAACTACTACAAGCGGCACTATAAATTGAAAAACTAAAATTACAAGACTTACACATATATTTGCTGCCCCACATATACCATGTACAGCAAAATAATCGACTCTTCTTTGTCTATCAAACAACACAGAAAGATTTGCTTTTGCCGCATCGACAACGAAACCTCCAAATAGACTGCTTAAAGCATGTTCCCCATCTAATCCTTCAGTAAAAGCCAAGTTCATGAGTACTAAAAAAACATTCTGTAATGCGGCAAATAACAGAGCTACTTTCCATGGTCCCAAGAAATTTCCAAATGTTGCCAATATCATAAGTACTCCTGCTAACAACAAATTCATTTCCACACCAGCAAGATTAATCTGTGCTCTTTTTGTATTGCTCTTTATCTCTGATTCATCGATTAAAACATATGCACCAAGGAACATTCCATTCAACATCACTCCAGCTTCAAACACTCTTCCATTTTCATCACTTAAGCAGGAAAAAGCATGTGCAGATTCATGCAATATCGTTCCCAGAAAAATACCTCCAATACTTCCCAGTAATATATTCAATATAGTAGGATCTTCCATCCCCCATGTATTTTCATATGCAAATATACAGTAAAGCCCATATGCAAAAACCGGCAGGAATAAGATGCACAACAGAAAGTTCAATATTCTAGGAATTACCGAATTTGTTCTAGTCTTATTAGGAATAATCAATGTATATAATTTCATCTCATCTATATGCATACTTCTTCCTGCTTCTCTTACTAGCATACATTCTTTTAAGAATCTAAAGTAGCTGGTACATTCATCGGCTGAAAATCCTTTCATCCTATATGGATTTCTATTTCCATTAAGTCTTGTCAAATATCTAGCCTCTCTGTCTGACAACTTAATCGTTTCATCAATCAGACAGTTTTTCGCTATTACACCATCACGTGTTCTTTTCATCACAACCCAATTAGCACAACACGGATACTTTCCATTTACATTAATTTTTGTTGGCATAAACTCACCTCCGCATCTACCGACTTATGCCAATATATCCACAAAATAATCTGCTTTCCCCATCTCCATGAACTTACACAGATCCACAACATGTTCATTAAAAAGCATAAGTTTTTCCTTACCATCTTTCCATGGATACAATCTGTCCGCGTGATAATGTCCCCAGGCCCATCTACGATAATCCAACTGGTTTTCAATTTCACCCAAATACAATTCCATGGTCTTATCTACCTGAGATTGATCAATTGAGCCAAGGAACAAGTCATTCGGTTCAAATTCTATAGGACATGTATGCGAAATAACCAAATCCACTGATTTTTCATGATTAACCAGCATTCTTCCATACTGCATTTCTTCTTCCGATAGCTGCTCATCAGCAAACCACTGCCACCCATTTGCCAATCTGAGCCATTTGTCAACAGAATATGCTCCTGGCAAAGACAATGTCTTGTACCCTGCAAATTCATAAATAGCCGGACCATCCACAAGATATTCGATATTCGGAAAACCATTTTCAACATAAACCAATCCGCCATATTTTTCTATCGGATTCCATCTCGATGGATTGCGCTTAATCACCTCACTGACTCTAGATTCATGATTTCCTCGCAAACAAATATATGTAAATGGCAGCTTTGATAGTGATGTCTTGTAATAAAAATCCGCCAATCCTGTTATTGAATAGTTTAATCCAACATCTCCTAACAATATGATATTAGTCTGGCAATCATCCAACTTTAATCTTTCTCTATGATGATTATAAAAATACTCTATGGCTGCAGCTTCGCCATGGATATCTCCTAGTAAAAACCAATTTTGTTTCACTACGCCCTCCTGTTATCTAAAAACTACGGGTAAACAATGCAATATCGTGATTTAAAAGCTGTAAACAGACTTCCTTTGCATCTTTTTTATCACAAAGTACCGAATACATTACAGTTACTGTATTTTTGTTGTTCATTGAGCTTCTCACTTCACACTCATGAACCAATGACGATAAATATATGTAACCATTTCTCTTCTCTATATCTGCAACTGTGTCCAGCATCATATCATTATAATCATCATCTACAAATTTATACTCCAAACTATGCATCACATAAAGCTGCTGGTTTTGATTGCACTCTTCGTTATCCAATCCATAGAATTCAAACTTCAACTCAAACCACTGTGCATAGCAAGAATCAAGGTAAAATCCACTTGTAAATCCTGTTTTCTTACCATTGTCATTTGTGTCGATTCTAATATGTATCTTTTCATTTATGACACTTTGCAGCTTATCAAATTTTTTAATAAATGCAGCATATGGCTCGTTAGTTAAAATATCATCTCGTTCTTTCTTCCTGAATATCATCATATATCCATCTCCTCCTATAATGTATACTTCACAGTTCATTGTCATATATAGTAATAATCTCATCCTCAGGTTCTTTGGTTTCTTCTAATATCTAGTCATCCGTCTGTTTATTCAGAAGACTATCAATCATTAGATAATATATCTGAGCCGCTGTCTCTGCATAGATTCTGGCATCCCTTTCAATCGGCTGCTCATAATACTCCATCTGTCCCTCTATTGTTTCATCTCCCGGTTTATAATCGCCAATATTCGTTATCCAGCCATTTACACCTTCACCTGTAAAAGCCAATAAGTTTCGCTGTTCAGGAGTTGCACTAATGTACATTTCAGAAAGGAGATTCTGATAACAGTGACGACACTCATGTAATACTGTTATGAGCAATTCTTCCGCAGTTCCTCCCGGCGAACTACCATCTTTTATAGGTTTAGCATTAACAGTAATCGTCTTTGTCGCATGATTATACGTTCCAAGTAAAGTATCATCTTCAATATCTTCAAACACGATATTTATCTTACATAAACCAAGATATCTTGCCTCACAATAGCAAACAGCCCGCAAAACATCACACTTCTTTTCATAATCCAAGGTCTGGAAGGTATCATTATCTCGAATCAGTTTTATAGTATCAATATTCTTTTCAAGTCTGTACTCATCTCCATAGTTTTCAAGGACACTCAGTTCTCCTTCATAGCCGGATATTCCATCTTGAATATCGTCTGCATTAAGCCCATACTCCTCACAAACTTTTTCATAATAATCCTCATTTAATTTTTCATTTTGAAAACAATTAAGTCCTATTGGAAGTGCCACGACTGCAATTACCGCAGCAACTCCAACATTTCTTCTCACCACCTGCGTACTCCTAAGAAATCTTGAAAACATAATCTGTTTTATTCTATCTTTTCTCTTAACATTCTTAGTTATTATAAGGATTATCCCAAACACGGATATCACTAATAGCCCTATGCATAACCAACTGATAAATCCAACCGCATATTCTCCAAGTGTTGAAACTGTGTATAATCCAACACCTGAAATGATATCCTGGATAACACCCTTACCACACCGATTATGGTTGTAACTGATAACAATTCCAAACATACTGGTCAATAACATGCAAATAATCAACCTTGGAATTGAATTATTATATTTTGCGATCGGCACAAAATAGGGAAGTATATTATATACGTCAAATGACCCTAATATGAGCCCATACAAAAAATGATCAAACAAGTATTCGCCCTTTGAGAGTGTTGATTTATCCTTGAGTTTAATCCCCTGTTTTCGCATGTTACCAGCCTCCTTCGTGTATCTATATCGTTTTCTATTGTTATTCTACGAATCTTTATGATTTCTTCTCGTTAAAGCTCAAGTACAATTCTGCATAATCAAGTTCGTCAACATCCAAAAATCTATCTATTGTACTGCAGTAAAGCGAAAACGAATAATATGTTCCACTAACAGCAGGATAATTTTTCCATCAGTTCACGTGGATATCATTATCTTCACTTAAAACACCATATAACTCTTCTTATATTACGTCTCTACAGCGTACAACTACGCTCTTTCTTTTATTTGTAAATCTGCCTCCTTATGTTTGTCCATAAATACTAACCATTCTTTCTCATTTATTCATCAAATTTTTGCTTATTCACATTTATCATCTAACACTGCATACACCTCTACATATGCCAATTTATCCACCTCCAGATACCGAGAAATGTCTGCACAGTACAAAGAAAATGAATAATAACTATTTATAGTTGAAAAGGCTTTATATGTAGAAAGTATATGTAAAATTTCTCCTTGCTCATTGCACAAATTGGCAAATACTCTAAACTTTCTCAGTTCTCGCATGTCTTTTGCAAATGAAATAGCTCCATTTACAAATATATCATTTTCACTGTTTTTACTGCCATAAAGTTGCGCAAATGCCAGAATTTGACCTTTTGCTATCTTCACCTCTATATTTTTCATATCTATCTTTCTCTCCTTACCGCCCACATCTCTACATTTTTACATTATATAAATTATTATTTATATAACATCCAAGGGAGGAATTAAATTTATCCGTATTGGCGATTGGAAAATGCAACTCCACACATGACTTATCATTCTCATACGCAGTCAAAAAACTTCTATATGGCTCTTTTTTTAATATTTCTATATTATTAAGCACTGCATTATACACCTTCCTTTCACCAATACGGAATAGTCTTCTTACTCCACTCTTATATCTATGTTCTCTATATCTATTTTTTTCTCCAGCTCTTTCTTGAGCTGATCTGCCTTTGTCTTGCTCAACCCAGAAAGAACTACGGTCTCACCATCTCCATTTTTCTTTTTTGCATGATCATATAAATCCTTTGCTTTTGAAACTGGCATCTCCATCACTTTCATCAATGCTTTGATCACTGCAACTTTATATGGTGTATTTATTGTAATAGAATACCTTTTTCTCTTTTTTTCTGTACTGCTCATCTTCTCCTTATTATTGCGCTCCATTTCCTTACGCTTTTCTTCACGTTCTTCGGCTTCGAGCTCTGCAATCTTTCTGTCAATATCTTTTATCATAGCATCCAGGCTTGATTCATCTGTGACATCAAATGGGTATGGAAATGGCAGGGGTTTTCTGACTTCTAAATCATCCTCCTTTAACATACCTGCCGCTTTCAGTCTCTCATTTTTTCTTGCTTTTACGTACTCCTTCACATCAAAAGTTTTCGTTTTTTTTCGTTTTCTATATGTAATGCCTCTATCTATTTCTTTCTTCTCATCCGTTAAATTAAACAAATCTGTATAGTCCGGAAATCTTGTTATATACTTTGTTCTTCCTGAAATAATGACCAGGGCCTGACCAACATCCATAGCGCCAAGCTGGACAGGAGAAATAAGAGGTTCTTTCTTAACAAGCCCATTATCTAATAGGGTTTCCTTCTCACCGCACATCCTTGAAAATTCGGAGAGGGTTTCGTAATTTGAAACTCTATATAACACCTTAACGGATGTATTAGATATGATCGTTGTAGCGTTACTTTTACCATAAATATCATCAAGCTGTGACAAACTCTGCAATACCAATTCTACCCTGACATTTCTCGACCGGCCAGCACTAAGCAAATGTGGAAGGTTAGAAATAGATTCTCCGATGTTCCCGAGCTCATCTAAGCAGAAGTTGATACGTATGGGGAGCTTTCCCGACCATAGATTTTCTGCAATATAAATATAATGATTCATAAGCTGACTGATAAGCATTCCAGCAAGTTCCTCATATATAGGCGTTTCATCCGGAAGTATAATGTATATAATAACCGGCTTATCGCCCTTAAGGGTATTAATATGAATATCATCATTACTCAGGAAACTTCTCACTCCACCACTTCTCGTTGCAATAGAAAGCCTATTAAGAAAGCTTGATCGAATTCCTCCACGAGTTTCTGATGCCGTTGATACATAGCTCTGAAGCCCCATTGCCACATTCTCATTTCCATCATCCAATGCAAAACTCACTAACTCTTTCACATATGTACTTGCACCATACTTTTCATCTCCAAGCTGAAAAAAATAAAAGAGGCTTGTCAAATTCACCTCTTCAGGTTTAGCATAACTAAAGAGTGAATATACTGCTCCTTCAAACATATTTCTTGCTTCTGTCGTCCAAAATGGGTTTTCATTTGGTGGAACAGGATATAATGCATGCGCTAAGTCATCAACCATCTGTTCAGCCCTAAAAATATTCTCATCTGTTCCCGTCTTCCAAAGTTCATAGGGAGCTGCCAAAGGATTCCAACAAGTTACATCATCCTCTCTATACAAATTTCTGAAGTCAAACTTGTAAATCTCATACTCCTTGGGTACCGACCTTATAGTACTACTGTATATCTCACCCTTCGGATCTGCGATAACAAAGCTTTCCTTATTAGTGCTATTTGTTAAGGAATTCAGAATCATAGGTATTATAAGTCTTCTGCTCTTACCTGTACCCGACTCCCCAAGTATCGCTATATGAGATTCATCGGAATAGGCAAATTTCTCATCATTTTCAAGGTACAATATAGGACCTGCCCCATTCTTACTCAATGTCTTTTTCTTCTCGCGATCAGTTGCCCAACGCTCGCTTCTTCCCATACTAATAAACCTCCTTATTATTTCCAAATTTCTGTGTAGCTTTTATTGTCAACAATGGCGGTTTTACGGAATAATCAGCACCAAAAGCCAGCTTCTCACTACAGGCTATTGCCTCTCTTACCGAATTGATATCTCTCGCCACGGTGTTTTCCAGAATTTTCACAGTGCTTTCTTTATCCTGAATGTCTATTCCTCTATCAATGATATTCTGAGCAATAATACATGCATAATCACGTGAAGATTTCTTTTCGACAGAAATAACATCAACTTTTGCCAATGTCTTTCGCAAAGTAGAAATCAGTCGCTCCCCTTTTTTCCCAAGAGTTGTATCACAGAATAAAATCAATGTTGCATGCTTAGCCACTCTTTTCAAATGAGTCAGGAAATACTCCACCTGATATTCATTCTGATAGTTCACAAGTCTCGACACATCAATAGAAACCACGCCCTTATATTCATTACCATAAATTGCATTGTCCTCAATATCAGAAAACATCCACTTAATATATGGCAATGCTCCTTCTGGTTTATATTCAACGTACTCATCGAGCCCATTGAAATCTCTTAATTTATTACTGACTAACATGTCTGTAATCACCTCTGTTATGTAGGTCTGACCATCTCCTCCATCAAGAAGAATAATAAAGTTAGGAAGACTGGCGACCCTGTTTGTATAAACCAGCTTATCTCTTAAGATGTTTTTCATCTCGTCCATTACACCGTCTACTCCATAAAAATCTAAAGATCCGCTCATCAATCTACACCTCCAACAACTCTTCCGGATAACCTATGATATCCACAATTCCATAGCGCTTTGCCTCGTCTGCATCCATCCAATGATCTCTCTCGATATCTTCTGAGACAGTGTCAAAATCCTTAGCACACTCCTCTGAAAGAATACGAGTTAAGTTATCTTTGACTTTCATAATATGATTAACAGCAATAATCATCTCGGTTGCCTGCCCCTGTGTTCCTCCAAGAGGCTGATGTATCATTATTTCCGAATTGGGTGTTACATATCTCTTACCACTTTTACCTGCCGCAAGAAGAAATGCTGCCATAGATGCCGTTATTCCATTTGAAATTGTCGCAACATCACATCTACATGCATACTTCATATAATCAAAGATCCTGAATCCTGCACTTACAGATCCTCCCGGAGAATCCAACATCACGTATATATCATCATCCGACTTTCCATTCAAATACATCATCTGAGATATAACCGAGGTTGCAAGATCACTATCTATTTCGCTATCTATAGTAATCAACCTCTTTTTGAAGAACATCTCACTCCGTAAATCTGCCATATGATCTGTTCCGTTTGTGTTTGTTATGATATTTGGTGTAAATATTGCCATTTTTTCTCCTCCTTCGTTAATAAAACTTCTTGGTTTCCCACTATCCAGTGACCAACCGGAGTCTATGTCGCAGCCAGCCACCGGATTTCGACCGATCACCAATCGGTCTCTTCAGGTGGGGATATGTTACACTAACTTCTACAGGTATCTCTCCATGATCTTGACTCCATTGGGTGTGCCTCTGTTGTATTGCCATGCTCATCTGTGTGATGATGATCATGCTTATCCCAGTAACTATTCTCTGATGTATATGTCTCTATATGATTTGGATATACATCAATCTTTGCATCATACTCTCCCGTCTTTGGATCCAAATGATACAACTCACAGTTGTTGCTGTACCTTACCTCAACTCCATTCTCGTAAACTGGCTCATGCCAATATGCCATAATTAGTCCTCCTTATAATTTATAATGTATTATAGTTATTT
>NZ_JAOQJT010000007.1:0-7432 GCF_025567285.1 Coprococcus aceti | reverse complement strand
CAGTAACTATTCTCTGATGTATATGTCTCTATATGATTTGGATATACATCAATCTTTGCATCATACTCTCCCGTCTTTGGATCCAAATGATACAACTCACAGTTGTTGCTGTACCTTACCTCAACTCCATTCTCATAAACGGTTTCATTCCAAAATGACATAATTTTATCCTCCTTAAAATATACTTTTTAGGTTACCGGCCGGCTCCCATGACATACCCAGTAATGTTACTGCCTATGTTTCGATCTGTGCCAAAGATCATCATCAGATGGGAATTTCAAGTCTGTAATTTTTTATTTGCTGAATCATTTTCCCTTGCATATTCGTTATACTATATTTGAAATCAACATTGGCTGATAATAAGTTGAATAAAAGTTGAATTTTTGAACCTTGTACTCATACACAATCTTCACCGAATCAAACACATCCATTCCAGCTATATGTATAGCAATGCTATATCTCATGTGTTATAATATTTGCGTAATTTATTATCTGAATTGCTTTGGAGGTTTTAAAATGTATCTTTGTATCGGTGTTTTGCTCACTCTTATGTCCCAAAAATATTATGGCAAAAGAAACTATGCATATCGGAAAACTGTTTGCGCTAAGACCTTTCAAGAATTTGTTGCCAAAAGAGATTTTGAAGACAGGGGAACAGTTAGTCATCTGTTAAATTGTGACTGTGTTGTTTTGAAAGAAGCTAGAGAGGAATGCCTAGATACAAACGAAGATATACTTATTGACAAACTTGAAAAAACATCTATTGAATTACAGAAAAGTATACTTGATAAAAATCAAATACAGGATTTTGTTTCCTCCGTAATTTATATAATAGAACACGACAGATCGATATCATCAGATATAACCATCGGTTTAACTCAAACTGTTAACATGTATTCTGGATATAAAAGAGAAGAATTACTTACTACTGACTGTATAGACTTAACTGAATTTCTGATTAATATCCTATTTTACGTATTCACAACAGGTGATAATCGTCTAGGAAAGGAAACCATCACTTTCTTAAATACAAGCGTTAACCTCAAATCAGAAATAGCCCAAAGACACATTAAAGTAATTCCATATGAAATGCGATCGCTCGATAAAAGTGATAAGCTAAATGATTGTATATGCCCAAATACTATTTTTCCCCACAAACTTACAGACTATACTGTTGTAGGTGCATCTACAAACACCATACTTTATAGAGAAGCAGAAAATTATAAACTTCCTAAAGAATTAACTAATTCTATGATAATCCATAGCACATCACAAAAGGTGCTTTTCCGTGAAAAGGAATTTAATAATATAACTTATGATCTACGAAGCAATCAAGTTTCTAATATTTTTCTTCACGGAATGGGTGGTTGCGGAAAAACAAGTCTTGCAAGTATGATATATTTTCATTTGAAAGATCAATACGACTGCTATGGATGGATTAACTACTCCGGCAATATTAAGCAAAGTATGATATCTGATATTTCCATCAATTATAGCGATGAAACAATGATTGAAAATGATGCAACGAAAAAATGGGAGACTTTAAAAAAAGCATTCAAAAACAGCTCTCAATCAAAATTGCTTGTGATAGATAATGTCGATAACATTGACAGCATTAATCAACACCCAAGACAAGACAAAGAACTTATAAGAATGTCTTCTTGGAATAATATAACAATTATTATTACATCCAGATTACCAGAATTACCTGGATATGAAACATCATATGAAATAGAAAACCTAGGAAATGCAACTGATGACAAAAAATGTATAGAATTGTTTTATCATTACTCTCCGGAATCAGAAAAATATCGTTCATCCAATGAAGAAACTGTTAGGACATTATGTGCTCTTGCAGGATATAACACAATGGTTATAGAGTTACTTGCCAAAGGCTGCTATCATTCTTCTCACGACCTAAACAAATACTATCAACGTATAAAGAATAACTTCAGTTATGCAGACGATACATTAGTAGAAACTAATCACGACTATACGATTTTAAAAACCGATAAGTCTGACGATGAATATTATGACATAGGAAATGAGACTGTCGCAAGTCAGCTATATAAGCTTTTTAATATTAAGACAAGGAGTCCTCTTCAACAGTTAATATTATGGGATTTTCATTGTCTCCGAGAAAATGAAAGAGTATTCACTCAAGAAGTAACTGATTGGATGGGGTTTAATCTGAAGGACATAACACCACTTGTAAGAGAAGGCTGGATAAAACAGACAAATGATTATTTCTTTATTCATCCCCTGGTGAATCAGGCAATTTCCTGCTCAAAAGAAACAAATTCCACATATTGGGACATAAAGCAAGAAATGATCAGAGAAGGAAAATGCTTAGGTGGAATTATCTCTTCAATCACCGATAATTCATTTTTTAATGAATCTGATAGTTTTGAGACATCATTGAGGAAACTTGTTTTTGTTGATTGTCTGTCTTATAAAGGTGATATATTATCTGCAAATGACTGGATCAATATTGCCGATTTTGCCAGGAAACGCGGAAATATCAATTTGGGTAAATACTATTATAAAAAAGCTCATGATTATTTTTCATCAGTTTCATCCAAGAATGATATCGATATGAAACAGTACTGGAAATGTACATATTATTATGGCTATATGCTTTCATACACAAAGTCTGGCTATAAAGATGCCGAACTCACACTTAAGGAATCACTTGAATTGGCAGAGCAGATTATAGAAGAGGAAGGAAACACTGATAGCAATATTCTCATGTTAGCTACCAGCCTAGACCATTTAGGGTATATATTAAGCAATTCCCTTAATAATGACATATTAAGAATCACTTTGGCTGATATCTATCTTAATGAAGCTGTAAATTATCGTGAAATTCTGTGTTCAGCACATCCTGAACACTATCGATTATTACACGATTATGCATGGAGCCTTGATAACCTTGGCGCATTTTATACGAACATTGATGTTTCAAAAGTTATATTTTCAAAAAATACCAACCCAAATGATATAACTTATCTAACTATGGATGAAATATTAGAAAATAAAAGGCAAACAGAGAAACTCCTCAAGACAGCATTGGATATACGGATATCTCTCGCAAATGCCAGAGGAAATATAGATTCTACTGAGGTAGCATGGACATATTTTAATTTAGCAGAACTGATATATACAAATCTAAACGAAAAGCCTACCTCTAACATTATGGGAATTAATCATTATCTAGATACTGCAATGAGACAATCAAAAATCCAAAATGCAGAAATGTATATAAATAACGCTATAGTAATTTACCAGCGACTTGACCAACGATTCCCTGGACAGCATATGAGTTCAGAGGCTCGTACAACGGCTTTATATGGCAAACTACTGATGTTATGCCCAGAACGTCATGCTGAAGCATTAGAACAATTTGACAAGGCCTTGACATTATATATTACTTTGGATAATGATAATCCTGGTATGTATAAACAGGAAATACACACCTTGCATATTCTTTACCACTTATAGTTTTCATGTATACAGGTGGCAAAAACGTAAATACTCCATAGTAAGAAATTGAACATTCTATGGAGCATTTACGAGTTCTTTCCTAGAACTTTTTGGAAAACAGATGTTCTTGTTGTATAGTGTAAATATCAAAAAAATTTTAATCTTCTTGGGACCACTAGAATCTTAAGGTCTTCCTTCAATATTCCTTCTCTTAGAACTTCAAATCAAATTCAGGCAATTCTTCTTCTTCCACAATGCCAACATCAACACTAAATTCATGCAAGAACTGATATAACGTATCCACCACCGATTCTACATTATTTTTATCTCTAAACATCTCATATAAATATTCAACGCCTCCACAGGCATAAGAATTAAATATCTGCATATTTTTCTTATATACTTCCGGATTTTCAACAGGATCGTCTCTAAAAGCTCTATTCTTGTAATCATCAAGAGTAAATCCTTCCTCTTCCTTTAAAAGCATTATTGTTCTATATATATGTCTTAGATCAATCTTCCTTTTACTCAATTCATTTGGAAAAATTGAGGCAGATTGTACCTTATCTCCTTCATCCTTAGATTCTGTTCTATTGTTTAAATAACCGACGATTGCCCCGATTACATATACTTCTCTGAATGTCTGAAATACACCTACTTCATCTTTTAGAAAACGAGCATATGTAGCATATTTTCCATTAAATTCAACTTCATTTCCAAATAAACCATTATTACCTTTTTCAGAAATACCAGCCATACTACACCTCCACTATTTTCACTTCTGTTTCACTTATTTTTTGTAGCTCATATATTCTTGCAACATGTCCATCAAGCCCTTCCTTTGCATAATTCCAGTCTTTCTCCATAACCGCAAAAATAAGCTGACTAGTAGCAGATGCAAGCTGACGTGCAATATTTTTAGTATGTGTTGAATCCGCATGGGAAAAAGCCGCATCCAAAACAAGAGGATACTGTTCTCCTAACATTTCTCCATTATCACCATCTTCTCTCTCTTTCATTACTTCGTATGCAGTTTTAACCAATGCTCCAACGTACGAAAAATATTTAATTACTCTTAATCCGCCAGTGATATCAACATCCTTGCCATTGAATGTAAGGTTTATATTATATTTTTCATCAATCGAAATATCTCTATGTCCAGTGTACATGTTATCAAATAGTTCTTTTATATGTTTATTCAATTTATCTCTAACTTGCTGTTCTTTCTGTTCGTAATTGTCCTGAACCCAATTATAAATTGCCTCTGCATATTTATAATAAACTTGATATTCCCTCACTTCCTTATTTTTATTCTTGTACATATTGAAATTATTTGTTGCCGTTTCAATTGCCGATCCCAAACTTCCCTTTTCAGAATTCTTTCTTTGTAATTCTTCTCTAAGAGACCTCAATCTTCCTTTATATATAGTTAGATTTTTCTCCGCCTCATTTGTATCAAACTCGCCAATTTCTCTTATCTTGATTAATATTTCTTTGTCTTCTCTTTCAAGTTCATCTATTCTAGTTCTGCAATTTAAAATCTCCGAGTACAAATCTTCCATCTTAGAAACATACTGTTTATTTTTTTCGGAATATTCAGCAATTTTATCCTGCATATCGCTCACTAATACACCTATAGACCTAGGGGGAACATATTCAATGTATTTTTCTACACTCTTATATGCCGCAGAACCTTCTTTTAAATCTGTTCCGCAAAGGCATTCTCCTCTATGCAATAACTCCCGGATTGCCTTTGCTTCAATACCTTTTATCCCCTTATCATTAACATCTAACTCCACTAGCTTATCTGCTGTTTTACCCAAAAGAGGTGTCAAAAACAATGCCAATGATTCTTCACTAAAACATCTTAAAAATGATTTGTTCTTTTTCCGTTCATTTTCCTCTGCAGATTTTATCTCTCTTGCAATCTGGTCACGGCGTCTCTGTAACTCTTTTGACGGCGCGGCTTCTCTAAGCACTTGATTAATCTCCTCAATTTTATCTTCATATTCTACAATTTCATTATTAATTTCTGTAATACGCTTTAGTACATTGCCAATTTTTTTCTCTGCTGCAACTTTTTCAGCAAATGCTTTTTTTGCAGCATCCCCACTTGCATCCTTCTGTTTTTCCCAATAATATCCCATAACGCTTGCGGCAGTTGGTGAATCCTGAGTTTGAGGGCCATGAAGGTGTTTTCTCATATTATCAAAAGCCTCCAGTCCAATTAATATTTTTACCGCACCGCTAAGATCCTTTTTTGATATTTCATTATCTTTTTCACCCTCAAAAAAGAAAAATGAAGATAAATCATATGGTAAAATAGATTTAATAGCAACATTTATATCACTTTGCATTTTACCAACTGTTTTCTGTTCATTATTTTCTATATATGTCAAATTTGCGATACTATCTTCTGCTTTCAACACGCCATTATTTTGCATGAAAAATCGCTGAGTACGTTTCATCGTATATATTTTACCATCATCTTCAAATTCAATCTGAACATACGCCTTTCCTTGTTCCCCCGGTCGCATATCATTTTCAACATTCTCATTTAATATTTTAGGCTTATTAAATTTACTCACTCCGTAAAAACACCAAATGAACGATAATACGAAAGTGGATTTTCCGTGTGTGTTATCCCCCAAGATAACTGTTACATTTTCCTTTTCATTTGAAGCAGAAAACTCTATTCTCTGTTTTCCAAGAAAAGGGCGGAAATTAAAATATTCAATCGATTTTAATAACATTTTTTTACCTCCCCCTCTATAATAGACTTTATAAGATCTTTCATTTCACGCTCACCATATTTAGCTGTTTTCGTGTTTGATCGCTCTGCAGTATATATCCTGATTATCATACGTTTCAAGCGCTCCTCGTCCACTTCTATTTTTTCATATTCGATCAGTTCATTATCCTCTGTAATAAAATCATTCATTCGCTCTCCTCCTTAAATGCACGCTTATTAATGCGATATGTTTCTTGTATTTTTGCTATTAGAAAATCTGATTTTGTTGGATTACTTGATGTATTAGCAAAATCCATCATTCTCTCAAATTCACGATACACAAGATTTAAATCTCTCTTTCTCTCTTCTTCATCAAGATATTTTACATCCTCTAGTTTTCTTGGAAGAGTGACAAAATCATAAATTTCTGCATATTCCTTCCCTTCAGCCTTCCTTAATACCCTTCCTCTTCTTTGTATATATTCTTTTGGATTACTGCTACTAGCCAAAATAAATGCTCTATTTATCGCCGGAATATTTACACCTTCATCCAAACATTTTATTGCAGTTATAACCTGCAACGATTCATCAACAAACATTTTTTTTATTTCTATCCTTCTTTCAGGATCTTCAGACGAAGTGAATTTACACACTTTCATTCCCAATTGAGTATACAGTCTTCTGTTTACTTCATCAATTTGCCTAACCTGATCATCATCATCCATATCTGTTCTATCGTAGCTTGTTGCGCCACAATAAACTAGCATGTGATAGTCTTCCTTATAAGGTTCAATAACTTCTATCAGTTTATCAATCTTTGATTTACAACCAGCGATTATTCTAGCTCTCCTTATCAGCAATTTTTCAACATAGTCACTCGTTTCGCCTGTTTCTGCAATTCCACCACATCTAATTATTTTTCGCGTCAATTCATTGTAATCTTCTAACTCTTCAGGATCCAAATACACCAGGCACGGATAATAATAATACGGTGTTAAAAAGCCACCATCAATTGCATCTTTCAAAGAAAAGTTAATACAGTCATTTCCAAAATACTGCCTTAAAGCGAGAGTTCCATTCTCATCTCTGTGTCTCTCCAAGGTTGCCGATAATGCAAGGCGATATCTTGCCGTTTGATATGTACCCTCTTTACTGGACAACCAGTAAGGAGGGTATTTTTATGCGTTATAGTTATGAGTTTAAAATGATGTGTGTTGA
>NZ_JAOQJT010000006.1:148095-220099 GCF_025567285.1 Coprococcus aceti | reverse complement strand
CAAAATGGATGCCACCTGTACAATACAGGATAGCATCCATGTGTTCAGCCTAGTTCATAAATATGTGTCCAGGATTCTGGGTACATATCATTTCTATGCTGACGTCTTTATCTTATAATCCTATCTTGGGGCAATCTTATTATATCTACATTACTCAGTTAATTTTTGGTGTACCAGTTAGTGTACCATTTTTTTATTAATTATATAAATTTATACTAGATTTTATGTTTCTAGCAATCACCGAAGAACCCTTGATTTATAAGGCTTTATCGATATTTATGAGGATATATAGAATTATGAAAATAAGGCTGATAAATAACGATTCCTAATTTCATTTTTTCTATTTTCCTTTCTTAAAGCCTTGATTTTGCTTGATATTCTGACTTTGCCGATTATATGGTATACCATTTAGTGTACCATCTGTTTTCAGGGCGCAAAAAGCCCCAATAGCACGGTAATTGTACTACACCCGTGGCTTAATTTCAATGTTTATAATTATTATCGGAATCCCATAACTATTTTTTACCCAGTGCCTCCTTCAAAACTTGATATATCGCAGTTCCATCCTTTTTTCGTGGTAAAATAAAATCTATGATCTCCGTTGCACGATTCTCATACTGTGTTCCCAACATACTTTTTTCTATCGAAAAGTGAACAGATTGGCGCCGACGGAGCGCTGGTAGCTGCCATACAGAACTTGATGAAGAATACTAAGCAACCTTTTGAAAAAGTGTGTATTTCCATGGGAATAAGTAAGACCGATATGGCACGCTACAAAAAAATGATCTGACCTGCAGCCTCTGATCAAAACTACAGCAGCCAGCCGGGGGGTCACCCCCGGCTGGCTGCTACATTTTATCAGTTCAGATATTTCTCCATCACTGTGTTCAATTTTTCAAAATCAAGCGGTTTCGCTATGTGTTCATCCATCCCCGTGTTCTTTGCAAGCTGCACATCCTCAGCAAATGCATTTGCGGTCATGGCTATAATAGGAATCTGGCCTCTTCTTCCAGGCAGTGCTCTTATAGCGGCGGTGGCCTCATACCCATTTATGACCGGCATCTGAACATCCATAAACACTATGTCATACCAGTTCTCGGAGGCATTCTCTATCCTCTCCACAGCCTCCCTGCCATTCTCAACGATCTCCACACTGGCTCCCGTCATTCCTATGATCTCCGATGCGATCTCACTGTTCAGATCATTGTCCTCCACAAGAAGGACTCTCCTGTCCGAATAATCAGATCTTCTGATATTCTTCCAGTCGCTTTTAATAAATATAATTATACTCCTCTTTGTACATACTAGTTCCAACAGGGAAATTATACTGCAACCGGCTGTCATAGTCCGAAACAGTTCTCTGTTTTCAGACCTTAGACCCATATGGCTTTGTGTCACCGCTTTTCAACGGGTTTACTAAATATTTATTTTTCAAATTCTTTTCATATAGATTACAATTTTCTGATTAAAGTATTATAATCATTTGTTTTATTTGTCAAGCATTTATTTAATTATTTTCAGGTCTTTTCCGTTTTCCACTTCTTTGACATAACGATGTAGAATATGACGTTGAGCACGATGCCGACACATGTGGCTATAGGTGCTGCAAGTCCAATATTCGTAAGGCTTGCATCCGGCTGGATACTCATGTAATACGCCAGTGGAAGTCTCACAAGCAGAGTCTGTATAAGTCCCTGGATCATGACCCACAGCGACTTCTCATGCCCATTGAAATATCCTATCATACTGAACAGCACCGCCGTGACTATAGTCTCAGGCGCAAATCCCCTCAGATACTCGAAGCCCCTCTGGATAACAGACGCATCGGTGGTGAAAATTGATGTCATTTTGTCACCAAAGAACCACACACCAATGAATACCACCACGCCTACAGACAGTCCTATGCCCATTCCTGTAAGCATGGCTTTTCTTGCTCTGTCCTCTTTTCCCGCTCCGACATTCTGGGATACAAATGAAGCCATGGACTGCATAAGTGAGCTCGGAACCAGCATGGCAAAATTGACGATCTTGCAGGCAACTCCATATCCGGATGATGCCTCCAGGCCCAGTCTGTTGATAAATGCACACAGAGCAAGGAACGACATCTGTGTAAGGAACTCCTGCATCGCCAGCGGAAGTCCCACTGAGAGCAATCTTCTGCACTGTCTGTTTAATCTGAAATCTTTTCCTGATATCTTAAATGGAAGCTTTTTCTTCTTTAACAGTGCCAGCGCAAGAACCACACTGATAGCCTGGGCAACAACGGTTGCTATGGCTGCACCCGCAGCATCCAGATGACATCCCGCAACCAGTATAAGGTCACCGACAACATTTACTATACATGCCACAAACACAAATATAAGAGGTGATTTGCTGTCTCCAAATCCTCTGAATATCGCGGTGAGCACATTGTAGGCCATAATGAAAAATATTCCGCCTCCGCATATCCTCACGTACGACGATGTAAGAGTGACCGCCTCTGCCGGTGCCTGCATCAACACGGACAAAGGTCTTGCAAACGTCACCATGACAACTGCCAGCACCACCGCAAGTATTGCAAATATAGTCGTGGCGCCTCCAAGAAGCTCTCCTATCTGATCCGTATTCTTTTCGCCTATATATCTGGCAATAAGCACTGTGACACCCATAGCAAGTGCTGTTATCACAAATGTAACCAGATTGAGCACCTGGCTGCCTGTTGATACGGCTGAAAGCCCCGCCGTCGAACCGAATCTTCCAACCACCAGCAGGTCAACCGCACCATATGCAGCCTGAAGTATCAGTGCTCCAAGAATCGGCCCCATGAATGGGAGCATTTTTCTAATTATACTTCCCTGTGTAAAATCTGTTTTATCCTGTACACTCATCTTATGTTCTGACTCCTTTTGCTCATAACATCATAAATTTTTTCAATGGTCGCTATCATAATATCTGCATCTTCATCTGTGATATCGGCAAGAGACTCCCCCAGTCCTGCGAAATACTCATCAACATATTTGCAAACCAGATCTCTGCCAGCCTGAGTGCTCCTGATATACACAAAACGTCCATCCGCCTCTGAAGCCTTCTTTTCAACAAATCCCAAGCGTTCCATATCCTTTATCGTCTTTGTCACGCCCGGTCTTGGGAGCCCCAGCTCATCACTTATATCACTGACCTTTACCTCAGTCTCAGACCTCTCAAATCTCGTTATCACATCAAGATAATGTATATGAGTCGGTGTGACTCCATTTGGCAGCTTTGGCATCATATCTCTGACTCTCTTAGCTTGATAGCAGGCATCCATCACCTGTTTTATCTTTTCCTTTGTCATAGCATTCCTTCCTGTAAATTTATCAAATATTATTTTATTGTTATTTCGTATAATTACTTTAGGTAATTATCATTGGTAAGTATATTCATATTTTTCTTTTTGTCAAGGGGTATACAAACTCTTCATATGCCCGTTTAATACATTAACCACCATGCAAAAAAAATGCTCCACCTGATTCTCTCACAGATGAAGCATTTAATTATTCAATCCTTTTTACTAACTACCTTTACTATCCCTATAACCGATTCGATCAATACCACCGCCACAAATGGTATTCCCGCAAGCGTAATAGCAAACATCATATATTCGATTCCATTCAGCAGATGCTCCCATCCTCCTGTAGCCTGCGGCACTATCCACATTTCATTGATAACCAGAGCACCGATCAGGAATCCCAGTATCAATCCACTGATCATCCACGCCGCACAGATTATGGCGACATCTTTCAGCCGCACAATCTGATTATCGTATATCCATTTTCTGAATATAATATACAGAATTACGCATATCAGGGGTACAGCAAATACAACGACCAGATTATAACTATCATTATATGTTTCTTCCATGTAATCAGACAGCGTCATCATGCCCCAGCATATGAACTGTACTACCAGACATATCAATATTTTCTTCTTCATATGCAAACTCCCCACCACATCTACTTTTTACATACTATAATAAAGTTCTTCACATTACAATTTAATTAAAATTATAGTATGCTTTTACTCAGATCAGATATCTACCAGCAAGCCCCACGATCACCTGCATCCCGCCGGAAAGCAGCATCACCCACACAGGATTCAGTTTGAATTTTCTAAGCAGAACAACACTTACCGCAAATATCACCACGAGATTCCACTTAGTTCCAGCGATACTTATCATGTCAATCCCAGACCAGACCGCCGTGACAAATATCGAAACACCCGCTGATGCGATCATCGCCACAACCGCAGGTCTTATTCCTCCGAGCAGTTCCTGAAGGATGTCCTGTTTGCGGTATTTCAGATAAAGTCTTACTATGACTGTGACTATGATACATGAAGGAAGTATACATCCGAGCGTGGCAACCACCGCGCCGACATATCCAGCCACCCGGAGTCCCACAAATGTCGCCGAATTGACCGCTATAGGTCCCGGTGTCATCTGGGATATAGTGATCAAATCCGTGAACTCTGACATGGTCATCCACCCATGTATCTTCACTATCTGTCCCTGTATAAGCGGCATGGCGGCATAACCTCCGCCGAAACTGAAGAGTCCTATCTGGAAGAAACTTAGGAACAACTGCAAATAGATCATTATTCCATCCCCCCTTTGTCGGGATGGTTTTCAGGATTTCCGTCAGAAGTATCCTCTGTCTTTTTATGCCCATGCCCTCTTCTTTTCTCCAGCTGTCCTCTACAAACGCCGACAAGTCCACAGACAATTACTATGAACACGACATTTATCTCCAATATGTAGGATGCAACAAATGCAGCTATCATGAACAATATCCCCAGATCATCCTTCTGCTTTACTATGTCTGCTCCCATATCATATGTCACTGATGCAATGACCGCAGCTACACCGGCCTGCATTCCCTCCAGCATCTCACTGATCACCCAGTTAGTCCTGAACGCGCTGTAACAGTAAGATATGATGGATATGATGACAAATGGCGGTATGATCGTTCCGATTATGGCCACCAGTGTCCCTGCCATGCCGCACAGTTTATAGCCCACCGCTATTGCTCCATTTATCGCGATCGGTCCCGGTGACGACTGGGCTATGGCCACAAGATCAAGCATTTCGTCCTGCTCTATCCAGTGGTTTTCATCCACAAACTTTTTCTTCATAAGAGATACGATGACGTATCCACCCCCGAAGGTAAAGGTGCTCAGATATAATGTTGTTATGAATATCTTCAGAAGAGTCTTACTCTTTTTTCCTCTTTCCATAATATACCTTTCTCGTGAAAACGTTTTCACGTTCCAGATACAAGTATATTCCTATTCGAGAAATTTTGGAAACATTTTTATACAAACATTTTATTTTATCAGTCTGAACTTCTTCGCAAACCTCACAATAAGACCTCCCTTAGGCATATTGAGAAGTTCCTCCTCCGTATATCCTCCGGCTTTGAGTATAGCCACCGCATAGAATATGATCGCCACAAATACTGCAACAAACATCGCGATCACCCAGTTGCCGAGAAGCTTCCTGCAGCCCTCATATACAATGATCGTAACAACACCCATGAAGATAGATGCTATAGTAGGTGCAACGTATATTCGCCTGTTGTCCATCTTGCCGGTCTTGTACTTTGTGAGCGAACGCTGGTTGAATATACATATGAGCAGTGAGTTCACTATCGAACCAAATACCAGTGCATAAAGTGCCCAGTCTGTGCAGTACAGCATAACAACAAGAACCACCACATGTATCACCAGTGCAAGGGTGGCATTGATAACCGGTGCCATCACCTTACCCATGGCCTGAAGCACACTGTTGGTTACAGTTGACTGTGCAAAGAACACTATGGATATGAATCCAAGATACATACATTTGGCTGCCATCGGATCCGCACCTGAGAACAGGAGCTGTATTATAGGCTTAGCCAGGACTCCCATTCCAACCGCACACGGTATGGTGACCAGCATGGACATGCTGAGCGCCTGATTCAGGAGTTTATTGGTTTTCTGCATGTCATTTCTTGCATACGCACCGGATATTCCCGGAATATATGCGATTCCAACTGAAGCTGCTATGGCAAGCGGAAGGTTCGTGAGAACTGTATACTGTCCTGAGTAAATTCCATACAGCTTTGCCATCTCCAGGGAATCCATGCCCTTCATCTTCATGACCACATAGAATACCTTCATGTCTATAGGTGTGAGCACGTTATACACCACTGCTGCCACCACGATAGGTGTGACTGTGGCAATGATTATTCTGAATAACTTTCCATAGGATTCGGTGTCTGGACTTGTATCGTTCTTCACAGACTCCATGATACCCTTTCTTCTTCTCGCATAAGCGAACAGTATGAATATCAATCCTCCAAGGACTCCGGCACCTGTACCCATGGCACTTCCGGCAGAACCATACTTTGCATGCTCGGTTGTTCCAGCGGCAAATGGCTTTGCAAGCATATACGCAGCGACGATACTGACTACTGCATTTGCAAGCTGCTCTATGATCTGTGATATAGATGTAGGCACCATCGTGTTGTACGCCTGCAGATATCCTCGGAATATTGCAAGAAAGCCCGATATAAATATAGTAGGGGCAAGTATCTTAAGACTTAAGACTGCATTTGGCTGGTCACTTACAAACCATTCGGCTCCAAAGTACGTGATCAATGCCGCCACAGCACCCGCTATGACTACATATATAAATGTACAGTAGTATATACGTCTGGCACTCTTGTACTGTCCCATAGCTATCTTACCGGCAACAAGCTTCGACACCGCTGTAGGAATACTGTATGTGGCGATCATTATGACCATGGCGTATATTGCATACGCTGAACCATAATATCCATTTCCCTCATCTCCAAGTATCTGATACAGAGGTGATCTGTACAGAAGGCCGATGATCCTCGACACGATTCCGGCTCCCGCCAGGATTCCTGCCTGAAGCGCCAGATTACTTCCCTTTCCTGATAGCTTTCCTTTCTTTGCCGTACCGGTATTTGTACTCATATCTAACTCCTTATTGCCATTTCTAAATCACTGTTGTAAAATTCAATTTGTATCTTTGATATATATCACAAACTATATATATACCAATTTTATGCAGTTAATTCAACCATAATATTTATAAACACGATGCATATTATGACCCAATATACCACAAGGAGGAACTTTAACCATGGAATACTCTTCACTTCCAAAGGATCCTATGGTGCTTCTCAGCTTCATCAACACGAAGCTCAGAGATGACTATCCAAGTCTTGACGAGCTCTGCAGCTCACTATGTGTAAATGCAGATGATATCAAGAGTAAGCTCGCATCCATCGACTATTCATACGATGCAGAAAAGAACAGATTTGTGTAAAAGCAAATCTGTTCTTTTCTCTTTTGTCAGACAGGGACAGCATCTGCTTTCCCCGTGCTGATATTATGTTTTATTTATCCTGATTCCCGGAAATTTTTTTATCACTCTCCGGTTTTGCCTGACCATTTCCAACTTCTTCAGCGTCATCTTTGCTGTCAGCTTCCTTATCAGGCTCTGCATCACTTCCTACTATATTATTTGCAAGCTTTTCAGCGTCCGCCCTGCTGGCCACGCTCTTCATAACATGCATGAATTTATCAAATATACTGATAGGATCATCATCTGAATCATCGTCATCCTGAGACTGATCATCTGCATGCGCAGTGCCAGACTTCACATATTCATCATCTGGAAGATCTGATGGGTACTGAAGCATATGCTGCTTCTGCTTGAGCTTCCTTTTGTTCTCACGCTCCGCAAGCTTCTGCTCCGGCGTCTTCTTCTTGAACCTTATATCCTCTTCTTCCTCAGTTATATATATCGGCTCTCCCGTCTCCTCATCTATCCTGCGAATCTTCTCATACTCGGATGTCTTGAACGCAAGATTCTTCTCCTGCAGCTTTGCAGTGCATGTCCTGTTGATGTACATGTAACAGCAGGCAAATACAGGAACTCCGAGAAGCATTCCAAAGAATCCGAACAAACCGCCGCCAACTATGACCGCTGTGAGCACCCAGAAGCTTGAAAGTCCTGTGGTATCTCCGATGATCTTCGGTCCGAGGATATTTCCATCAAACTGCTGCAGTACAAGTATAACAATGAGCAGCACAAGACTCTTTATAGGATCTGCAATGAGCACGATGAAGAAACATGGCACAGCTCCTATGATAGGTCCGAAGAACGGTATGACATTTGTCACTCCAACGATAACACTTATCAGAACCGCATATGGCAGATTGAGTATCGTTGATACTATGAACATGATCATTCCTATAATAAGTGAATCAAGTATCTTTCCATTTATAAACTGACCAAATATCCTGTTCATCTCTGAAAGTCCGTCAAGGATAGTATTTGCATTCTTCACCTTGAATACCGCATATATTATCTTCTTTCCCCTTGAAGCAAGATATTCCTTGTTTGCCATCACATATATCGAAGCAACAATGCCTATAAGGAAATTGTACAGGAACTTAAGTCCTGAGAACACTCCACTTCCTATGTTCACCACGATCTTGTCCACATTTGGCATGATCTTGGTATTCAGCATATCCTGAACCTTGAGATATGCATTGTTCATATACTTGTTGATCTGATCCTCAGGTATATTGAGCTTCTGGAACTTCTCATTTATATTCTCCACCATCGTCTGAAGGTTGGAATAATAGGTATCCATGTTGCCCACAAGCTGCTTGATACTGTCGTAGAGCTGAGGAACCACCAGCCACACTATTCCGGTTATGATTCCAAGGAACACTATGGTAGTTAAAATAACCGACAAAGTTCTCGAAACCTTGAACAATTTTTTCTTATCCGATATGACTCTCTCCTGGAATATCGTATGAAATAATCTGTCGAAAAAAACAAGTATCGGGTTCATGAGAAACGCAATGACTGCGCCCACTATGATCGGTGCAAATGCACTCGATATCTTGTCAAGTATCGCACGAAATCCCGACCATTGCTCCAGTATCTTATTAAAAAGGAGTCCGACAACGATTATTCCTATGACCGCCAGACTTATGTTGAGAATTCTTTTCTTCTTATTATTAACAGCCAACTTCTTCTCTCCCATTCTTTAGCATGTGTTTATTATATTAGTTTTTCCAAACCTGTTCAATACAGCTTACGCAAAATTAACCATACATTTATCACTTAATCTCATAAATTTTATAATTCGTGCATATAATGCACTTTAGGGGATAGTATGTTCAGAAAATTTATGTTGTTTACCCTACTGTTTTTTAGTAAAATGAGAACTAGCCAAGGGCAAATGCGAAAAGTATCGCATACCAGGATTTCCTAAACGAGGGAGGTGTTCTATATGAATTGGGAGATTGCAACCTGGCTTATCATATTTGCCGTATGTCTCATTGCTGAGATCATATCGCTTGGACTTACAACCATCTGGGCATGTGGAGGAGCCCTGGTGGCAATGATCATCGCTTTTTTCAGCGGATCGCTGCCACTACAGATCGTTGCATTTCTTGTTGTCACCACTATTCTTTTCTTCACGACAAGACCGATTGCCAAGAAGCATCTTGACAACCAACTGGTGAAGACAAACGTAGAAAGTCTTATCGGCAAACACGTTATCGTATCTGCTGACATAGACAATCTCAAGTCCACCGGTCAGGTCTTGATCAACGGAGTTGAGTGGACAGCAAGATCCAAACATGGCGATACCATTGAAACCGGAACCGAGGTCGTGATCGACGAGATATCCGGAGTCAAAGCAATCGTAGAAAAGGCAGGAAAGCCGGCAATATAAAGCTAAGGGCTTATCAGCTTAAGACACACACATTTTTAATTAAGGAGATTATTATGGACGGAGCAGGAATTTCACTTATTATCATTTTATGTCTGATCGTAATCGTTATTATTTGCAGTACGATCAAGATCGTGCCACAGGCACACGCTTATGTAATTGAGAGACTTGGAACATATCAGGCAACATGGTCTGTTGGACTTCACATGAAGATGCCTGTTATCGATAAGGTAGCCAAGAAGGTTACACTCAAGGAGCAGGTTGTTGACTTCGCTCCACAGCCGGTTATCACAAAGGATAACGTAACAATGAGGATCGACACAGTCGTATTCTTCCAGATCACAGATCCTAAGCTTTTCAGCTACGGAGTTGAGAATCCTATCATGGCCATCGAGAACCTGACAGCTACCACACTTCGTAACATCATCGGTGATCTCGAGCTTGACCAGACACTTACATCAAGAGAGACCATCAACACCAAGATGAGAGCAACACTTGACGAGGCTACTGATCCTTGGGGAATCAAGGTCAACAGAGTAGAGCTCAAGAACATCATCCCTCCTGCAGCTATTCAGGATGCCATGGAGAAGCAGATGAAGGCAGAGCGTGAGAGACGTGAGCAGATCCTCCGTGCTGAAGGTGAGAAGAAGTCAGCCATCCTCATCGCAGAAGGTAACAAGCAGTCAGTCATCCTTGAGGCCGAGGCTGAGAAGGCTTCTCAGATCCTCCGTGCTGAGGCTAAGAAGGAAGCAACTATCAAGGAAGCCGAAGGTCAGGCACAGGCTATCCTCGCTGTACAGCAGGCAAATGCAGATGGTATCAGAGCACTGAATGAGTCAATGCCTACAAATCAGGTCATCACTCTAAAGAGCCTGGAAGCATTTACAAAGGCTGCAGACGGCAAGGCTACCAAGATCATCATCCCATCAGAGATACAGGGAATCGCAGGTCTCACCTCTTCTATTGTAGAGGTTGCCAAGAGCACTGAAACTGCTGCCATATCAAAGCAGTAACATATCAGACTATTACAAATAAATAAGACAGATATTAAAAGACGTGCATGAAAGTTCTTTTTGAAGAATCTTTCGTGCACGTCTTTGTAATTACTATTTGTATTTTTCTGTCATCATGATCACTGCGGAAGTTCTATCCACACAGATTTGATATTCTCTCCTGACTCAACATCATTCAACTGATATACGATCTGCACCTTTCCAGTCCTGCCCTTTTCTACCGATACGATCATATAGCTGTTCACCATAGACATTGGAGCCAGCGAGCCCTCGCAGTTTCCACCTTCTGTATGTACCCTCCATCCTCAACTGAATATACCTCATCAGTCATTCTTGCTCACATTGTTATACTGGAAGAAATCAATCCTGTGATCCTTGAAATAATATTTTGCATCACGCTCATTCACTTCCCTGAGTACCTTACACGGATTACCCACAGCTACAACATTCGATGGGATATCTGTGGCAACCATACTTCCAGCTCCTATGACGGTGTTATCACCTATAGTTACCCCCGGAAGTATCGTAACTCCTGCACCTATCCAGCAGTTCTTGCCTATTGTTATAGGTGCATTGTACTGATAGCCCTGTTTTCTGAGCTCAGAATTTATTGGATGTCCCGCTGTTGCCAGAGTTACATTTGGTCCAAACATGGTGTAGTCACCAACGTAAATATGTGTGTCATCCACCATTGTAAGGTTGAAATTCGCATATATATTGCTGCCCCAGTGAACAAATTTGCCGCCCCAGTTTGCATGGAGTGGTGGCTCTATATAGCAGTTGTCTCCTATCTCCTCAAACATCTCCTTGAGCATCTGCTGACGCTTGACCATCTCTGTTGGTCTGGTCATATTGAAGTCATATAATCTGTCCAGACACTTTATCTGCTCTCTGGCGATATCCTCATCGCCCGGAAGATAAAGCTCACATGTGTGCATCTTTTCCAGCTCTGATTTTCCCATTGTAAATACCTCCTGTATTTTATTTTTGTCTTCTTAAACCCGCCATGTTGTAAATCCGTTTCTTTTTGACATCGTGGATTATCACATCATGATCACACTGGCTATATGAAAGCAACAGGCACCACCAAGCCGCACTAAAGCGCCCATGATGATGCCTGTTATATCGTCGTATATACATTATATTCAAATGTACATACATGGCGCACTCGGCACCATATATATCATTTAGTTGTACTTGTAGTAATTGATGAGGCAGCCATCTGTTATGATCTGTCTCTCATCGTCTGTGAGTTCTCCAAGTCTCAGCTCTATCTCAGCAAAATCCTTGTTCACAACATAAGCCTTGATGACCTCTGTCTTGTTCTTCACAGCATCCTTGATTCCTGGGATGAATACATAATCGTCATTGTCAAAGTCAAAATCCTTATCAATGACAAATGGAAGCATACCCCAGTTGATAAGGTTTGATCTGTATCTCTTTGTAGCGTACTCCTTTGCAATGTTTGCCCATCCACCGAGAACCTTCTGGCATGATGCAGCCTGCTCACGGGCTGAACCGTCACCTGGCTTAACAGCATAAATGGTACTTCCAACACCTGTGTTGCTTCCGCATACGTCCTCAAACTTCTCCTTGATGGCATGCATAACTTCCTTGACCTCTGGGAATGCCTTACCCATGCACTCACCTGCCTCACGAACCTTCTCTACAGCCTGGATAGCCTTCGCTCTTCCAACGTACTCAGGATCCTTTCTTGACAGAGTGAACTCTGCAAGTCCAAGAGGATTTGATCTGTATGATGAAGTCTCTCCTGATGGGATAAGCTCATCTGTTGTTGTTACAGGATCATGTATAACTGATGCCACCTTGAGGAGAAGGTTGTCTGTAAGAGGAACCATCTCAGGCCAGTCCTTGATGTTTGGACCAAACTTGATCTCAACCGAAGGATCAGCCTTTCCAACACCGTTGTAAACTCTTCTGCCGTATATAGCCTTGTCGAAGAAATACTTTGGATGTGTGTACTCTATATCTGCAAGGTCTGTTGCTGATGTCAGATAGCCCTTGTTGGCTGCAGTTGCTGCGATAGAACGCGCATCCATAAGCGCAACAGATGAGATCTGACCATTCTGTATCTTTGAACCCTCTCTGTTAGGGAAGTTTCTTGTTGAATGTCTGATGGAGAATGCATTGTTGGCAGGTGTATCACCGGCACCAAAGCAAGGTCCACAAAATGCTGTCTTAACGATGGAACCTGTCTCGATGAGATCAGCCAGAACACCATTCTTTGCGAGCTGCATATATATAGGTGTACTTGCAGGATATACTGACAGTGTGAACTCGTCAGCGCCTATGCTCTTGCCTCTGAGGATATCAGCCGCATCGCAGATATTCTCATATCCACCACCGGCACATCCGGCGATGATTCCCTGCTCAACATACAGCTTGCCATCTCTTACCTTATCCTTGAGTGTGAAGTCGACCTTGCCGTCAAGGCTTACAAGTGCACGCTTCTCAACATCATCAAGGATATCCATGAGGTTGGCATTCAGCTCGTCGATGGTGTATGTGTTGCTTGGGTGGAATGGCATAGCTATCATTGGCTTAACTGTTGACAGATCTACATATACGACTCCGTCATAGTAAGCCACATCGCCAGGATTCATCTCCTTGTACGCCTCACTTCTTCCGTGAATGTCATACCAATCCTTTATCTTGTCATCTGTCTTCCATATTGATGACAGACATGTTGTCTCTGTTGTCATAACATCAATACCGATACGGAAATCTGCTGAGAGCTTGTCAACACCAGGACCAACGAACTCCATGACCTTATTCTTGACATATCCGCAGCCAAATGTTGCTCCGATGATGGCAAGTGCCACATCCTGAGGACCAACCCCCTTCTGTACCTCTCCGTCGAGATAGATTGCGATAACGCCCGGCTTTGCAACATCGTATGTCTTACACAGGAGCTGCTTTGCGAGCTCACCGCCGCCCTCTCCAATAGCCATAGTACCAAGAGCACCGTAACGTGTATGTGAGTCTGATCCAAGTATCATGGCGCCACACTCTGCCAGCATCTCTCTTGCAAACTGATGGATGACCGCCTGATGAGGTGGTACATACACGCCGCCATACTTCTTCGCACATGAGAGGCCAAACATATGGTCATCCTCATTGATGGTTCCACCTACGGCACACAGTGAGTTGTGACAGTTTGTAAGTACATATGGTATAGGGAACTCCTTAAGACCTGATGCTCTTGCTGTCTGGATGATTCCTACAAATGTTATATCATGTGAAGTCATCTTATCGAATTTGATCTTAAGATTCTCCATATTGTCAGATGTGTTATGCTTAGCCAATATTCCGTAAGCAAGTGTGTTCTTTGATGCCTCTTCCTTTGATGGAGCACTGCCAAGCTTTGATGCGAGAACCGCACCTGCCTCAGCATTATCCTCAACCAGCTCTGTACCATGTAACAGATAAGCACCGTTGTCAAATAATTTAATCATACTCTTCCTCCTGGTAATAGCTTTTTGTCATTTATGGAATTGCACACAGATGTATACAAAACCCCATGTTTCTCTACATCATACCATATTATTTTCAAATTTTAAATAGTATTATATTACAGCTTAACGCAAAAAATCTGCCATACATGCTCAGGCACATATGGCAGATCCTATGCATCAAATTGAATATACTGTACAGATACCCTTAACCGAAATACCTGTACCTGATACATCCTATCTGACACTATATAATCAATCTCCCCTCAGAGTTAATTATCCTCTGTTACATACACTATACTATTTGTATAATTTTTCCAATAGTTTTGGCAAAAATCGACACAAACGACGCGTATAACAACCTGAACGACATAAATTTTCGTGTACAACACACATATACTTTAATTATACCTATTGTAGAAATTCCCATTTGTATGATAGAATGTTCCTGATATGTTAATAATTTAAGAGTTTTGTTTATCTATCAATTTTTCACAGGAGTGTTTGATTATGAATTTTCTGATTGTTGAGGATGACAATATCCAGCTTACCGGCTTAAAACATATAATTGAAGAAGAGTACGCAGACGCTGTTGTCAACACTGCATCAACTTACAACGATGCCATAACAATAATAGATTCATTTGATATTGATATCTTTTTACTGGACATTGATCTCGGTGGAGGAAAGACCGGATTGGATGTATGTGGTTATCTCCGAAGAATTCCCAAATACAATGACACACCTGTCATCTTCATCACCGACATCACCGTTCCAAACCTTGATGTCATCAACAAGTATCATTGCCAGTATTATTTCTCAAAGCCTTATGACAGAATCGATGTCGTAGGAGGGATCAACTCGGTGCTCACACAGCCTGACGACCAGACATCAAGGATCCGCGTAAAGGATATCCAGGGAATACTTTTCCATATAAGCATGGATGAAATAATTTATGTATGTGCATCCGGCCACCACAAGCACATTTTCACATCCGACGGCGATTTTATCGTCACCAACCCGACCTTCGAGTCAATTTTGCAGGCTGCTGGTGATGTACCTCTGGTCAGATGCCACAAAAGCTATTACTTCAATCCCGACTACATACAGAGCTACGACAGATCCAATTCACTTATAACGCTGAAACTGGCTCAAGAATCCATACCGGTCGGGCGCAAATACAAAACTATTATAGAAACTTACCAGGAGAACAGATAATGGCTGCATATTTTGATTTTCTTTCCAAGATACTGTTTGATACCTTTGTATTTTTAGTATTCTTGATGGCGATATATAATGTAAAATTTTCCCAGATAGCAAAGAGACTTCCACCTTTGCTTCTGCTGACTTTACCAGTCTCTCTGATTGCCACAGTTACAGACTCCATGTTAATATTCACACTGATAACATACATATACTGCTTTGTATTCTACTCTCTGGTATTCCGATATCCGCCGATGAAGATCATAACGGGATACGCAATTACACTTATCATCATGACTATACTGAACCTCATCCAGATGGTTGTCATCATGCAGTTTACGGACAATCCATTCACCAACACTTCAACATATATAACCGAAGCCATGGCTTTCATCATAGCTATACTTTTATACAAATTCGGACATATGGATAAGCTGTACGATGCTCTTATAGTGAAAAATCAGGTATCCAGGAATATAATACTCGCAGTATTTGCCCTCATGGTATCTATGGTTTTATACCAGCGTATATCCCCTAAGGACTTCATGAATATATTTATGACTTTCCTGTTTATAGTCATACTTATCCTCATTTTATACTCGGGAATGTACAAGAACTATATGAGCCTCAGAGAATCCCGGAAGCAGCTACAGTCATATGAACAGTATCTTCCTATTATAGAGGATCTGATAGATCAGGTGCGCATGAGACAGCATGACTACAACAATGAGCTTCAGGCCATCAGCATGCTGCCGATCAGTTACACTGATTATGATTCCCTCGCTGCTGCCCTTTCAAATGAGCTGGATACCTCCTGCAATGACCATGTCATCAAGAATTCGTATCTTCTGAGGATCAACATGAAACTGATCGCAGGTTTTCTGTTCAGCAAGATGAACCTTGCGCAGGAGCATAATATCAATCTGGATATAGATGTCAAAAATTCCACACTCACATCCAAGGCAGCGGAATTTGAGCTTCTGGATGTCATGAGCATTCTGGTGGACAATGCATTTGACGCAACTGAAGACGGAGGTATGATAAAAGTCATCATAGACTCTGACGGCAAGACTACCACCGTGGAAACCTTCAATGCCGGATCGCAGCTCACCGCGGAAATGCGCAAGAACTTCTTCGCAAAGGGCTACTCGACCAAGCCTCTGAAGGATGGAGCTTATTCCAGAGGTATCGGACTTTACAAGCTGAAACAGCTCACATCCAAGTACCATGGTGAAATACTGTTGGACAATCAGACGGTGGATGGACAGAACTGTATCCACTTTGTCGTCAGCATATAATAAATTTTATGATTCCAAATGCTTTTTTATAGTTTTCAGATAACTTATCCCATCGTTAAATCCAACATTTTTAGGTATTTCTGTTATCCGCGTTAAATTTTTTTGTTTTTCGACTTATTTCCTTAATTTTATTCTTTACTTATTATCTATAAATGGTATAATCAAAAGGATTATTTTTCCTAATAAACGGAACTTAATGAGAAATTTTTGACAGGAGATGTGAAAGTGAAAGATACTATCGAAATCAGATGGCACGGACGTGGTGGTCAGGGTGCCAAGACTGCTGCCCTGCTCCTCGCAGATGTGGCATTCAAAACAGGTAAATATGTTCAAGGATTCCCTGAGTATGGTCCAGAGAGAATGGGCGCACCTATCACTGCCTACAACAGGATCAGCAGTGAGCCTATCAGAGTACATTCCAACATTTACGAGCCACAGTATGTGGTTGTAGTTGACGAATCTCTAATCGAACCTGTACATGTGACTGCAGGTCTCGCCGAGGATGGCGCCATCATTATAAATACACCTAAGACTCCGGACGAGGTCCGTCCACTGCTCAAGGGTTACAAGGGCAGGGTATACACACTTGATGCCAAGGAGATCTCCATGAAGACTCTCGGCAAGAATTTTCCTAACTCTCCTATGCTTGCAGCCATCGTTGCTGTCAGCGGAATCATGGAGGAGGGACCTTTCCTCGAAGATATGAGACAGTCATATCAGCACAAATTTGCCAAGAAACCAGAGGTTATCGAGGGCAACATGGAAGCATTAAAGCTCGCCTTCAGGGAGGTAATGAAGTAATGAGAACAGATATAAGCAAGATACATGACAATAGCAAATGGACAGAGCTCACACCTGGAAACCACGTATACGGCGGTGGCACATCCAAGGCATTTAACACAGGTGAGTGGAGGACTTCAACCCCTGTCCTAGACGAGAGCAAATGCGTACACTGTCTTCTGTGCGCACCTGTCTGTCCGGATTCATGCATTCCGGTCGTATCAGGCAAGCGTCTCGCATTTGACCTGGAGCACTGCAAGGGCTGCGGTATATGCGCATACCAGTGCAAATTCGGAGCAATCACTATGAAGGAGGGCAAATAAATGGCTATAAGAGAACGTCTTTCAGGAAATGAGGCTGTGGCACATGCTATAAAGCAGATCAATCCGGATGTTATGCCTGCATTTCCTATAACACCTTCAACTGAGATACCTCAGTTCGTTTCAACATTTATCTCCAATGGAGAGATCGATACAGAATTTATACCGGTAGAGAGTGAGCACAGTGCCATGAGTGCAGCGATCGGCGCAGAGGCTGCCGGCTGCCGTACACTCACAGCCACATCATCATGTGGTATGGCTCTCATGTGGGAGGAGCTCTACGTGGCAGCGTCCAATCGTCTTCCACTTGCCCTCGCACTTGTAAACAGAGCACTCTCCGGCCCTATCAACATCAACTGTGACCACTCAGACAGTATGGGCGCACGTGATACAGGCTGGCTTCAGATATACGCAGAGAACAATCAGGAGGCATATGACAACTTTGTTCAGGCATACAGAATATCTGAGCACAAGGATGTCAGACTTCCTATCATGATATGTCAGGATGGTTTCATCACAAGCCATGCCGTTGAAAACATCACCCTCATCGAGGATGATCTCGTAAAGAAGTTTGTAGGTGAATACACCCCTGAGCAGTATCTGTTAAATCCTGAGATGCCTATGGCTGTCGGTCCTTACGCCACATCTCCTTACTATATGGAGACTAAGATGGCTCAGAACACTGCCATGAAGAATGCAAAGCAGGTTATTCTTGACGTTGCAAAGGAATTCGAGGAGATGACAGGCCGTCACTACGGATTCTTTGAGGAGTACAGACTTGACGACGCTGACTACGCCATCGTTATGATCGGTTCTGCTGCCGGAACAACAAAGGAAGCTATAGATGAGCTGAGAAACGAAGGCAAGAAGGTCGGACTCTTGAAGATCAGAGTGTTCAGACCATTCCCTGGTGAGGAGATTGCAAAGGCTCTCGCCCACACCAAGGCTGTGGCAATCCTTGACAGATCGGAAGGATTCAGAGCAGGCGGCGGTCCTCTCTCAGCAGAGGTCAAGGAGCACCTGTATGACATTCAGGCAACCACAAAGGCTGTCAGCTACATCTACGGTCTCGGCGGACGTGACTACACTGTGGACAGCGCCAAGGGCGTATTTGCACAGCTTGAAGACATGATAGAGAACGGTGCTGAGATTCCTCAGTATCAGTACATAGGACTTAGACAGTAGGAGGTAAGATGAAATGGCATATAATTTTAAAGAAGTAATGAACAAGCCTGAGCGTCTTGCTCCAGGTCATAGAATGTGTGCAGGCTGCGGTGGTACGATCACTGTCAGAACTGTACTCCGCGCCCTTCACGAGGGCGACAAGGCGGTCATCGGTAACGCCACAGGATGTCTTGAGGTTTCAACCTTCATGTATCCTTACACAGCATACGAGGACAGCTACATACACAATGCATTTGAGAACGCAGGCGCTACCCTCTCCGGTGTTGAGACAGCGTACAACGTTCTGAAGAAAAAAGGCAAGATAGATGACACATATAAATTCATCACATTTGGCGGTGATGGCGGAACTTATGACATCGGACTTCAGTCACTGTCAGGTGCCATGGAGCGTGGACATGACATGGTATATGTGTGCTATGACAACGGAGCATACATGAACACCGGTATCCAGCGTTCATCAGCTACTCCTATGTATGCTGACACCACAACCACACCAGTAGGCTCACAGTCAAATGGTAAGATGCAGAACAGAAAGGATCTCGCACAGGTCATGGCTGCCCACGACATCCCATATGTTGGACAGTCTACTCTTCTCGGCAACATGCGTGATCTCTATGAGAAGGCTGAGAAGGCCATATACACACCTGGCGCAGCTTTCCTCAACGTCATGTCACCATGTCCTAGAGGATGGAGATACCCTACAGAGAAGATCATGGACATCTGCAAGCTGGCAGTCGAGACATGTTACTGGCCTCTGTTCGAGGTTATTGAGGGCAAATGGATCCTCTCCTACTCTCCTAAGAAGAAGCTTCCTATCGAGGACTTCCTGAGAACGCAGGGCAGATTCAAGCACCTGTTCAAGCCTGAGAACGAGCACCTTCTCGTTCAGTATCAGCAGGAGGTTGACCGCCGTTGGGAGGATCTGCTGTATAGATGTTCTAAGAATTAAATTGTATGACGGACGAAAATCCGTATAGTGCATATGCACAATCACGTTTGATTGCTGCATATTGCAATATACGGATTTTCTGTTGTTATAGATAATTAAAACTAATTTCTTAGAACATCCTATCTTATTATTTTTTTTAGTTCTAAACTGCTTATTGTTGCATATTGCGCCATATGTATTTTCTGGTTGTATACACAAAAGGAAAATATCAGTTAAATGGCATCTCGTAGAAATCATTGAGAGTGTATTGCACATCCTCACCATCTTCGGTTGTTGTTTTCCAGAACAGCAGGCTGTCTACCTGGCTTACATCCAATATGCGGTCTGTGGTAAACAGAAGTTCATATTCGCCAGATGTGTTTGTATTTTCGTTTCCCGATTCAACAATATCTGTAAGCATTGTTCCGTCTTTCAGCTTTACACCGGAAAGGACCGCGTATTTTTTGTCTGAGGTCATATTTTTTGCACCGCTTATATCGAGCACTGCCCTGATGGATATCTGGGAAACCTCACATTTGGTGACTACAGCCCCTGTATCTTCAAGGACTGTATGTGTCTCTCTTGTCACGGAAGTGATATCTCCACCTAGCTCCCATTCAAATCTCCATGTGCCATCATTGTCAACTTTCACATCAAGATGGTCATCATAAACTCCAAGATCACCGAACTCGACCGACAGCTTCCTTTTGCACAGCGCTATCAGAAATGCTTCCTCGTCATCAACATACTCAATCCCCTTCTTTTGTATAGTCCTGAAATACTCCATATACATTTCCTGCAGCACATCATTTATATCATCAAATCCCTTGCACTTTGATATCAGATACAGGGTCACGCTACGTTTTGTCTTTTATAGACTTCTTCAAAATGTCTGTTTAAACCGTCATTCACATTGTTATTCTTTTGACCGGCCAACTCTCCTACCTCCTTAACTAATGTAGTGGGGGATTTTCCGCATTTGGTTTCTTTTAGATAAATATTTTTTATATCATACCATATACAGACTATCAGAAACACGATCCGCGGCTTTTCATATCTCTCTGGTGAATCCTGACTGATCCAATACATCATCACCTCCTTGACCTGCATATTAACAAACCGATATGACTTTCATATGTCCATTATAACAATTTACTACAAATATGTGCTATAGTGATATACATACATTACATGGAGGTAGAAAACCATTTGAATTGGACCGAAGGACTTATTAACGCAATTGATTATATTGAGACTCACCTTATTGACGGTGAAGTATTGGACCAAAATACAATAGCCAGGCAGGCTTACTCCTCTCCCGACAACTTCAGAAAAGTATTTCATCTAATCACGGGATATACTATAGGGGAATATATCAGAAACCGCCGGCTTTCCCTGGCTGGAGAAGAACTCATTTCATCCAACCGCACGGTGACTGATATTGCACTTGAATACGGATATGACACACCCGAAAGCTTCACGAAGGCTTTCACACGCTTTCATGGAAACTCTCCAACTTATGTTCGAAATAACAAGTCCGGTCTCCATAATTTCACCCGGATTGTATTAAGGGTCACAGCAGATGGGGGATCTATGCTCAACTACAGAATCGTTAAGATCAACAACATGTGTATTGCCGGTTATTCCAGGGTTTTCACAAGCCTCGATACCGCGAAAAATAATGTTCTGATTCCAAAATTTACAAGAGAATGCTGCAGTCAAAGCTGGGATAAACTAATGGAAATTAAATCCACTGATGAAAAACCAAATAACTGCTTATTCGGTTACAGATCAAATGATTTTATAAATATTGATAAGTTCAATAATGAAATTTCATGCTTTAATTACACATTTGGACGAATGATCACAAAACAAGAAATTTCCGGATTAAATATATCCGATTATTCGATAACAAGCATTCCTGACGGCGAATGGATCTGTTTTGACTGTTCAGATACTACTCCTGCCGGGCAGCAGTCACTTTGGTATAAAATTTACACAGAATTTCTACCATTTTCTCATTATAACATAGCGCCTGACATAACCTTAGAGTGTAGCAATGTATCATTAAAAAAGGAACAAAATTACCTTCTCCTGCAAATCCGCCCCGACAAGGTTTAACCATTGCTGACAGGTCATAATGCAACTCCTGTGATATTGTTTTTATAGTATTTCTCACTTATGTGATAATTACTAAATACAATCAAAGGAGGCCTTTTATGAAAAAGGAATTAACAATTTTGACCACATTCAGCATAGCTATTATATTAGTTGTCACCGGGTGTCAGCACTCGTCAGCATCTAAGAATGACTCTACTGTCACCCAATCGGTCACCAGCTATTCTTCATCCGAAGATACGTCAATCGAAGAAGCAACAACAAGTGAAACCTCAGTCAAAGAAATCACAACTGAGGAGCTTACTAAAGAAGCGCCAACTCCAACAGGTTTACTTCCAGAGGAACGTGCCAGCATAACCATGGGAAAACTCTCTCCCGAGCATATGTATTATAACGAGGTGACAACTCTTGATCCCGCCTGTGCAGACTATATCAACGAATTATCCATTTATGATGCTGAGATAGATGACACTTTTGTTGTCCATATATCTCTTCCACCTGATTATAACGAAGCAAGCTCATATCCAATGGTTGTTATGACCGATGGAGTCTGGAGACTCAGTGATCACCCTGAACTCAGACCTCTTATGACATCTGACCAGATACAGGACGTTATCCTTGTCAGCATAGGGTATCCAAACACTTACAATTATGATGTCATCAGAAAAAGAGATCTCCAGACTAACCCTGATTCATTCCTGCATTTTATTGTAGATAACCTGATTCCTTACCTGGAAGAAATATACTCTGTAAACCCTGAAAATATGACTCTCACAGGACATTCCCTGGGTGGATACTGGGCTTACTACGCTCTGTTCCATAATGACACTATAGGAAAAAATACATTTGCAAATTATTATATTGGCAGTCCTTCCATGTGGGCAAATACTGACGGCAAATTCATGTCTACGTACGAAGAAGAATATTACAACAGAACACAGACTCTAAATGCTAATGTCTATGTAACCGTAGGTGCAGATGAGGATAAAAACTTCATATCTTCTATCGAGGATTTCTACAATGATTTACAAGAGAGAAATTATTCTGGCTTAAACCTAACCTACGAAAAAATAGAAGGCTATGACCATAACACAGTCTTTAAGCCTTCTATCAAAAATACTCTTCTTATGTTCTATAAAAAAGATTCCGAATAACTATCTGTAGAACCACCAGCATCCATATCTAGGCATGACTGCTCCAAGCTCGCGGAGTGTCTTGCCTGATATGAGATCGGTATATATGTCAGCCTGATCATCAGGCATAGTCCAGATGAGCTGATCCATGTTGCTGAAGTTGAAAAATGCCCTCAGCTCATGTCCTGCATATTCCCTCACTATTCCGAGGACGCTTGCACATCCTGTCTCTATGGTGTAGACATTTGCATTACATGAAAATACATCATGCGATGCTCTTATATCCTCCATGTGGCGCAGCGCGTCAAATATCTTCATGGCTACAGGATCTTTATTTTCAACCTTGTCCCATGGGAAGTTTCCTCTGTGCAGATATCTGCTGTCCGCACATTTGTCCGGATCATTCTTATAAGTATAATCGTTTGTCTGTCCTATCTCATCACCGCTGTACAGAACCGGGATTCCGCTCTGTGCCAGCAGGTATCCATGAAGCATGAGATCACAGGCAATGGCCTGGTCGATCTTGTCTGCATTTGCCTCGTACTGGCCGGCCTCAAGGCCTGACAGGGATGCTGTTGTTCCACACAGACGGGCATCTCCGAGTCTAGGATCATCGTTATAGAGCTCACCTCTGGAATCACTGTTGTATCCCTTTCCTGTGAAATAGTCATTCAGGAACTTCTTGTGTGCCACCTCATCTATGCCGAACTGTGCCAGCCAGTCATAGTCAAGTCCCCAGCCGATATCATCGTGGCATCTGAGGTAATTCAGGAACACATAATCCTTTGGAAGTGCACACAGCTGATCCATCTGGCGCTTTAAGAGTCCCACATTCTTCGTGGCTATCGTATTCCACGTGGATGCCATGGTTGTCACGTTGTAGAGCATATGGCACTCTGGCTTGTCAACTGTTCCAAAGTATGGAACTACCTTGGAAGGCTCCATAACGACCTCTCCTAGAAGAAGGACTCCCGGACATACTATCTCACTGATTATCCTCATCATACGGACAAGAGTGTGAACCTGTGGAAGGTTACGGCAGTTTGTGCCTATCTGCTTCCATATATACGGAACAGCGTCGAGTCTGATGACATCTATACCTCGGTTTGCCATATAGAGCATGTTGCCGACCATGTCGTTGAACACCATAGGATTTGCATAGTTCAGATCCCACTGGTATGGGTAAAATGTAGTCATGACCACCTGATTGCAGTCATTTATCCATGTGAAGTTACCAGGCGCCGTAGTTGGGAATACCTCAGGCACAGTCTCCTCATATATGTTAGGAACGAACCAATCATCATAGAAGAAATATCTGGATCTTGCAACAGGATCTCCATTTCTCGCTGCCCTTGCCCACTCATGATCCTCACTTGTATGGTTCATTACGAAATCCAGACAGCAGCTTATACCCTGTCTGTGACACTCTGCAGTGAGGTCCTCCAGATCCTCCATGGTTCCAAGCTCAGGCTTTACCTTTCTGAAATCCGCAACAGCATATCCGCCGTCATCTCTGCCCTTAGGGCTTTCCAGCAGCGGCATAAAATGAAGATAATTCACACCACATGACTTCACATATGGAAGCTTTTCTTTTACACCCTTCAGCGTTCCCGCGAATGCATTTGTGTACATCATCATACCTAACAGATCATTCTGCTTATACCAGTCCGGATTCTTGACACGGCTTCTGTCCAGCTTCTTGAGATCAGCATTTCTCTCCTGATAATAACCATACAGAGAATCGCACAGCCAGTCAAATGCCTCCATATTGTTGTTATAGAGCTCGCAGTAGAGCCACTTGAGCTCGTCATATCTCTCATCAAATCTCTTTGTATATTCTGCAGTCTTTTTCACTGTCTTTGAACCTGCCATTTATCTTCTCCTTTTCTGACTATAGTCAATTAACTTATCATTCTCATTTTATTTACATAATCTGTATCATTACCGTACACAACCTGTTTTAATCTGTTGCCGTATTTTTATCTATTACTGTCTCTCGGCAATGAGCTTCTCAACCTCGGATCTCTCCGGCATAACCTTGAGTGCTCCCTTGCGTGTTGTGATGATCGATGCAGCAGCATTTGCGAATACAAGCATCTCTGTAAGCTTATCAGTGTCAAGATCTTCAAGTCCATTATCAAGTACATAATTCAGCACGCATGCACAGAAAGTGTCCCCGGCGCCTGTGGTCTCTATAGTATTCTCCTGGATAAACGGCTTTGCCTCAGCGACTACATCCCCGTAGTATGCACTGCTTCCATCTCTTCCCATGGAGAGAAGTATCAAAGGTATATTGTATGTGTCCTGAAGTATCTTTATACCCTCGTCAAAATCCTCTCTTCCTGTGAACCACTGTATCTCATTATCTGATATCTTGAGCACATCACACTGTCTCATACCCCAGTCAATCTGATCATGGGCCTCGTCCAGCGTCTTCCACAGAGGCTCCCTGAGGTTCGGGTCAAATGTGACAATGCATCCAGACTCCTTTGCAGCAGCCACAGCCTTCTGTGTTGCAGCACGTGACACTTCATATGTCAGTGAGAGTGATCCGAAATGGAACAGCCTGGCATCCTTTATGATACTCTCATCCACCTCATCTGCGCTTAACATAATATCCGCTCCCGGATTCCTGTAAAATGAAAAGTCTCTGTCTCCGTCCTCGTATGTATGCACAAATGCAAGTGTTGTGTGTACATCCCTGTCAAACTTCAGATTGTCAGTGTTGATCCCGGCATCAGCCACAACACCGGCAAGCATTTTTCCAAGGAAATCATCCCCTACTTTTCCAACAAATGCAGTCTTCTTGCCAAGCTTCTGCAGCATAGCGAGAACATTACATGGTGCTCCGCCTGGATTGGCCTCCATCATCATATTGCCCTGGCCGCTGAGCCCGTTCTGTGTAAAGTCTATGAGCAGTTCTCCAAGTGCCACAACATCAAATCTCTTCATGGTACATATCCCCCTTATAATCTAAAATAAATACGTGCCTGTTTATTTAACTGTTTATCAGCAACAACAAATGCATGAAACATGTTTCACCATATATGTGTATTCTACATTTTATCATCGCCAGCCGTCAAGATGATTTTTAAATATGTGTTGTTTTTATTATAGCAGACATACAATTTTAGCATATGGCGACATCTATAATATTCTTGTATTTATGTAACACGAGGCCTTGTAGATATTCATCTCAGTTCTACGCAATAGCATGCTCCAATTCGTTGCTCATAAAAAACATCCCCTGATCATCTGTAATCATAACCCGGGGATGTTCTCCTAATTCAACATGTATTCGCTTTAAATATATGGCTGTTTTGACATATACCGCATTGTATTTACAGTTTTGTCACATTTGCCGCCTGTGGACCCTTTTCACCGTCCACAACCTCATACTCTACTGTATCTCCCTCTTCAAGAACCTTGAAGCCCTCCATATTCAGTGCTGAGAAATGTACAAATACATCTGCTCCATCCTCATCACATATAAAGCCGTAGCCTTTCTTTGCATTAAACCATTTTACTTTTCCTGTCTTCATACTGCTTCCTCCTTAAAAACTACCCGGATTCTTACGATCAGGAAGATCGTCACCCGCCTGATGTACAAAAAAGGGGCACAGAACGATATCGTTCTGTGCCCCTTTGCACTTACACTGACATTATATGACCTGTTGTCTCATATTGCAAGTTTATTTTTTGCGTGCTTTTATATCTTTCTTGATGTCATCAGCAACAGCCACCACTGACTTTTCTATATCTGCTATATCATCCTTTACCTCTTCTGAGATCTCAGATGCCTCCTTTTTCAACTCAGCAGTCTTCTTCTCGGCTTCCTTTTTCAGCTCATCTGCCTTCTTCTCCGCCTCTTTCTTCAGCTCAGCCGCTTTCTTCTCGGCATCCTTCTTTATCTCCTCAGCCTTCTTCTGTGCCGCTGCAGCCTTTCTCTTTGCTGCGTCCACACGCTTCTTTGCAGCAGCCTTGGCCTCAGCTTCCTTCTTCTCAAGCTCAGGTGTCATATCCGTGTAATCGTACTCAAACACAACTGTTGAGAGTGGCGGAACCGTGATGTCTATACTGTAAGGAGTTCTGGCATTCTTCTTGTCCACTGCCTTGACCGGCTTGCCGTTGAGTCTGCCCTTTCCGCCAAACTGTACATCATCTGAGTTGAGTATCTCCTTGTATGTCGTGTAGCACGGAACCGGTATACTGTAATTATCTCTCTCAACCGGAGTGAAGTTACATACGAAAAGCAGCTGCTTCTTCGGAGTTGAGCCTCGTCTTACAAATGAAAGTATGCTCATGTCTGGGTGATCGCAATCTGTCCACTCAAATCCCATTGGATCTGTGTCATTCGCATACATCGCATCATTGGTATTGTAAAGCTTATTGAGCGCTTTGACATACCTCTCCATGCCCTGATTGAGCGGATTGTCTAAGACGAACCAGTCAAGGCTTCTCGCCTCACTCCACTCTCTAGGCTGTGCAAATTCCTGCCCCATAAAGAGCAGCTTCTTGCCCGGATGTCCATACATGAATCCGTACGCAGTTCTGAGATTTGCGAATTTGTCCTCCTCGCTGCCAGGCATCTTTTCTATCATTGAACGCTTGAGATGAACTACCTCGTCATGGGATATGACGAGAACATAGTTCTCAGCATACGCATACGAAAGACTGAAAGTCAGCATGTTCTGGTTGTTCTGTCTGAAATATGGATCCATCTGCATATACTCAAGGAAGTCATTCATCCATCCCATATTCCACTTGAACAGGAAACCAAGTCCGTCCATGGATGCCGGAGCAGTTACACCTGCCCACGCTGTTGACTCCTCTGCTATTAGATATGCCCCCGGATTTCTCTCCTCCATGATGCTGTTTATATTCTGCATAAGTGCTATTGCCTCAAGGTTCTCGTTTCCACCATGTTCATTTGGCAGCCACTGTCCATCCTGCTTGCCATAGTCGAGATACAACATGGATGCCACAGCATCCACGCGGAGTCCGTCTATATGGAACTTCTCGACCCAGAACAGAGCATTTGCCGTGAGGAAGTTTGCCACCTCATTGCGGCCATAGTCAAATATATATGTGCCCCAGTCAGGATGCTCTCCTCTTCTTGGATCCGGATGCTCATAGAGAGGCATCCCATCAAAACGTCCAAGTCCGTGCGCATCCCTAGGAAAGTGTGCTGGCACCCAGTCTAGGATAACACTGATTCCCTTGCTGTGCATATAATCAACGAAATACATAAAATCTACTGCATCACCATATCTGCTGGTCGGTGCATAATAATTGGTAACCTGGTAGCCCCATGAGCCGTCAAATGGATACTCTGATATACCCATGAGCTCTACGTGCGTATATCCCATCTCATTGAGATAGTCTGCCACCATAGGAGCGAGCTCCCTGTATGTGTAGAAGCCTGCATCATCATCCTCAACCTTCTTGTGCCATGAGCCGAGATGCATCTCGTATATGGACATAGGCATGCGCATTCTGTCAGTACGGCTGATCTTGCTTCTATCCTTCATCCATGATGTATCCTTCCACTTATAGCTGCTTATGTCTGCAACCACTGAGGCATTTTCCGGTCTCATCTGACACTGGTTGCCATATGGATCAGCTTTGTACAGTATCTCACCATATCTGGTCATGATCTGATACTTGTACACAGCGCCCGGCTCCACGCCCGGCAGGAACAGTTCGTATATTCCCTCATTTGCCGTGATCTGCATAGGATTTACATTACCATCCCAGAGATTGAAATCACCGACTACACTGACACGTCTTGCATGAGGAGCCCACACTGCAAAGTAGGTTCCACGTACACCGTCTATAGTCATAGGGTGTGCGCCAAGCTTCTCATATATATTGTAATGTCTACCCTCCGCAAAAAGGTATGTGTCAAAATTCGTGATAAGCGATTCAAATGAATATGGATCTGCACTGTTTATAATGGTGCCATCCTCATATGTGGTGACAACATTGTACTTGTTGCCATCGTACTCCTTCTTATCAAAATAAATGGCGAACAGTCCTTCATTTGTCATCTGTTCCATGGTGTGTATCTTCTTGCCTGTGCGCGATGTAACCTCTACCCTGATCGCCCCCGGCTTGTACACAACGATTATCTGACCTTCACCATAATCATGGATTCCCAGCAAATGCTTTGGCGCATTGATCTTGCTGGCAATGAGCTCATCATAGAGCACCCAGTTTATCCACTCCTCGATTCTTTTTCTCATAACTACCTCCCATTATGTAACCTTCTATCTGAATTTGTGTGGACGTGATTTCTTATAGCTTATAACCCTGACTATGATAGTAACCACAAGTCCAACAAATATCGTTCCAACATACACCCAAAGAACCTTCGTTCCCGTACCGGCCGGTATTATATCCGGCAGGACATCGTGTCCCGGAAAAAGCTCCGCATAGCTTTCTCCAAACACCATTCTTCTTATGCCATACATGATTCCGCTGCCGGATACCGCCATGGCTATAAAGCTGATTATTCCTATTATAACGCCTGCAGCGCCGCCCCATACAACACACTCATACAGTCTTCTTCTCCTTATGACTACAAAGCATGCCACCAGAAGCACAATGGATATGAACACACCATTGCTTGCCTTGGATTTGATGTCTGCAAGCTGTTCAAGCCTCATCACATTCTCAGTGGACAGATATACGTTGCCAAACCTGTACTCCTGCTCGCTGTCCCCATCCAGGGCATCCAGCACGATACTGTATTCCACCCACGCATCAAATTCTGATAATTCCTCAGTCTGTCCGTTATTCATGACTGAACTTATCGTGCCGCTATTACTCGGCTTGTAGCTCTTCTCCGCAACCCTGCAAACGCTGAACGAACACATTATCGCCGTGGAGATGATCAGCAAGACCAGCGAAAGTGCCATTATCACCTGAAAAAATCTATATTTAAACATCTGTATATTTCTCTGCTTTTCCTGTATTATAATATGTATGGATCATTAAGACCCACTGCATATATGATACCATTTACCCCTTTTTATGTAAAGGAAAGTAACATGTTGTTTTACTTCATTTTTCTTAGGAAACAACATGAAAATAATCCGCGAAAATGCGCATTTTTTTGTTTTTTAGTCTTGACAACGAATTGCGTTTCATCTATTATATGTGAGTATGTTTACATTGAATTGTCCGTGTCCGGTTTTAATGTAAAACCTTATTATATTTAATTAGATTTTATGGAGGTAAGAATTTTGGCTAATATCAAATCTGCAAAGAAGAGAATCAATGTTATCGAGAAGAAGACACTTAGAAACAAGATGATCAGGTCTAAGGTTAAGACAGTTATCAAGAAGGTTGAGGCTGCTATCGCTGCTGGTGATAAGGCTGCTGCTCAGCAGGCACTTGTTGTTGCTACATCAGAGATCAACAAGGCTGCTTCAAAGGGCATCTACCACAAGAACAACGCTGCTCGTAAGGTATCACGTCTTGCAGTTGCAGTTAACAAGATGGCTTAAGCATCTGGCTGATAACTACATAACTTTGACACAAGGATTTGGATATATTAAACGGCTGCATATATTTGAACCAATCATAGTTATATAAAAAATAACCACTGTTTTCACAGTGGTTATTTTTTTGCCTCAATATCTAATATCATCACCAGCCTCCTACTTGCATCTCACACAGCTCCACGATCATGACCTCCATCGCCGCGTTATCCATAACCTGTCCGGTCTTGAGCTTGTAGTCCATGTCCTGACAGTTCTCCACTATGTCTTTAAGCCGTGCCATGCTGTAGCCCCTGCACTGAGCCTTGTAATTCTTCACCGCCCACACCGGGCATCCTGCGATCTTCGCCAAGCTGGCGTCCTGCGCACCATCTGATAATGCCATCTTTACCAGAAGGAGCTTGTTGAACTGTCTCATGATACATGCGTTTATCATGATCGCCGATTCCTTATTCTCAAGAAGATCGTGATACATACTGCAAGCCTTCTCCTTCTGCTTTGCAATGATGAAGTCTATCATCTGATACACCTTGCTCTCCGCATCCTGACTGCACAGAAGATCCACATCATGCTCGCTGACCTGCTTCGTGTCTCCGGCGTAGCTTATCATCTTGTCAACCTCATTCTTGATACAGTTCATATCCATGTTAGCAGCTTCGATTATCTTGTATATCGCCGTGTCTGTGGTGGCAACACCATCGGCACGGAACAGTGACTTCACCCACGTGACCATCATCTTCTCATCAGGGGTCGCAAAATCCAGAGCCTCTCCATTCTTGTCCACAGCCTTGAACAGCTTATACCTGGTGTCCACATCCATCTCTACAAATATGGCAACTGATGTATCCTCTATCTCCACCAGCTTCTTTGCAAAATCCTCGTTGCTACTCTTGAACAGACCACTGTTCTCCACAAGGACAACTCTTCTGTCCGCAAAAAATGGCATCTCGTTGCAGAATGCAAGAAGCTCAGATGTATCGATCCCATTTCCGGCAAATTTCATAAAATTCAGATTATCGTCCTTATCAGTCAGAGCCGACAGCAGCTTATCCCTGTACTGGTTCACGAGATACCTCTCCTCCCCATACAGAAGATATATCTTGGCAAACTCCCCCGTCTTTATATGTTGGTTTATGACCGCCATCGCGTTCTTTTTTTCTTTTTTCTTTGTTGCAGCCATTACGTTTCTCCTTCATCAAGCTTATGTCTCACAATATGATTTTCAAAATACAGTACCAGTTTCTACCATAATTATATCTTATGTGGCAAATCTGACCTGTTTTTCTATGTATTTTGATAATATCAGAGGTTGTCTGACCTGTTTTTATAATCACATATTGATTATTTCTATAATGTCACTTTGGTTTTATAATCACCTACAGATTGTGAGTTTATGTACACTCACTCCAATAAACACAAATCTAATTATAACGGAGGTTCAACATGGAGACAACAGAAAGATATAAGTTAAATAAGGAACTTGCCCAGATGCTTAAGGGCGGAGTTATCATGGACGTTACAACACCTGAGCAGGCTAAGATCGCTGAGGCTGCCGGCGCTTGTGCAGTTATGGCACTTGAGAGAATCCCAGCAGATATCAGAGCTGCAGGTGGTGTATCACGTATGAGTGACCCACAGATGATCAAGGGAATCCAGAACGCTGTATCAATCCCTGTTATGGCTAAGTGCCGTATCGGACATTTTGCAGAGGCTCAGATCCTTCAGGCCATCGAGATCGACTACATCGACGAGAGCGAGGTTCTCTCACCAGCAGATGACGTATACCATATTGACAAGAGACAGTTCAAGGTTCCATTTGTATGTGGTGCCAAGGATCTCGGCGAGGCTCTCAGAAGAATCAACGAGGGTGCTTCAATGATCAGAACTAAGGGCGAGCCTGGTACAGGTGATATCGTTCAGGCCGTAAGACATATGAGAAAGATGAACAGCCAGATCGCTGAGATCGTCAGCATGAGAACAGATGAGCTGTATGAGGCAGCTAAGAAGCTTGAGGTTCCTTACGATCTCGTTCAGTACGTACATGAGAATCATCGTCTCCCAGTTGTAAACTTCGCAGCCGGCGGTGTTGCTACTCCTGCCGACGCAGCTCTCATGATGCAGCTCGGTGCTGAGGGTGTATTCGTAGGTTCAGGTATCTTCAAGTCAGGAGACCCTGCTAAGCGTGCTGCTGCCATCGTTCAGGCAACAACAAACTACAATGACGCTGATCTCGTTGCAAAGCTTTCAGAGGGACTTGGTGAAGCTATGGTTGGTATCAACGAGCAGGAGATCGCAATCCTCATGGCAGAAAGGGGTAAGTAATATGCAGGTTGGTGTATTGGCAGTACAGGGAGCTTTCGCAGAGCATGAGCATGTACTTTCCGAGCTCGGCGTATCATGCATAGAACTTAGAAATGCCGGAGATCTGAACAAGCCTTATGACGCCCTGATCCTTCCTGGCGGTGAGAGCACAGTCCAAGGAAAGCTTCTCAGAGACAGCGACATGTTCGACACTATAAAGTCTCAGATCGAGGGTGGCATGCCGGTTCTTGCCACATGTGCAGGACTTATTCTTCTGGCACAGCACATCGAAGGTGATGACACTGTACACCTTGGCACTCTCCCTGTCACAGTAAAGAGAAATGCCTACGGAAGACAGCTTGGAAGCTTCCACACAGAGGCCGAGCTTAAAGGTATCGGTGAGGTTCCTATGACTTTCATCCGTGCACCTTATGTGGCTGAGGCTTCACCTGAGGTTGATGTCCTTGCAACAGTTGATGACAAGATCGTGGCAGTTAAGTACGGCAACCAGTTTGCCCTCTCCTTCCACCCTGAGCTTGACAGCGACTACAGGATCCACAAGGCATTTGTAGACAATATCCAGTAATATATTGACTACAGTCTAAAACATATATAAATAAAAAAAAGCCTGTGACATATACAGCAGTTATCTGCCGGTATATGTCACAGGCTTTTTCTAATCTATTTTTCCGGTATGCTCCAGGCCATCAAAGCCCGTCATACTCTCATGCTCAGGAAGCTTTGTGAGCGGTTCTTCCTTCTCCTCTATCTTCTCAAGGATCTCCTTGTATTCATTATCCTTGATGTGGTTGCCGATGATCTCCGCCACATCCGTAACTGTGACAAATGCAGAAGAATCTATGGAATTGATGATGTTCTTCAGCTCACCGATCTCAAATCTCGTGATAACACAGTAGAGCACTGTCTTGTTGCCGCTTATCATTCCCTTGCCCTGCATGATGGTAACTGTTCTTCCAAGCTTCTTGTATATCTTGTCTGCCACCTCTCTGGCATCATCAGTTATGATCATGGCTGCCTTCGCCTGCTCAAGACCGGTCTCAACCATATCAAGCACCTTTGATGTTATAAAGTATGTAAGAAGACTGTACATCGCCCTGTCCAGACCAAAGAGCATTCCCGCAATAGAATATATGATCAGATTCATGCCCAGAACAACTCTTCCAACCGGCCAGTCTTTTTTCTTGTTCAGCATGATGGCCACGGTCTCCGTTCCATCCAAGCACCCGCCGAACTTGATGATGATACCAACTCCAAGTCCAAGTATCACACCGCCGAAGCACACCGCAAGTATGGTCTCTGAGGTTGCATTTTCAAGGGGTTTGAATATCTCCACAAATACTGAGAATACAGCCATGGAATAACCGGACTTCACCATGAACATCTTACCAAGCTGTCTTGAACCTATTATAAGAAACGGAACATTAAGAACGATCGTCAGAATACTCAGGGACACTTCTGTGAGATTATTGATCATGATACCTATACCGATGACGCCTCCGTCAAGTATGGTGTTCGGCACGAGAAATTCTTCGATAGCAAATGCAGCTATAACTGCGCCAAGTGTCAGCATTACAAATTCCAGCAGTAATTTTAGTTTTTTTGTCATACTCATCTTCCTTTCCACATCATAGTCGTTTCTTCCTTCCCCTGTTCTCCTTTCAGAATTCTTATTCTCATAACTCCCTGATCATCTGTATCCGGTTACCGAAATTCCACCATCCGTTATCTCTACACATATAGCTCCATGGTCTATGGTACTCATTACATCAGCTCCACAGGCATCCAAACGCTCCAGTGTCTCCCCGTGCGGATGACCATATCGGTTATTCTCCCCCGCCGATATGATCGCAAGATCCGGGTCGACTGCTCTCAGGAACTCCCCACTCGTAGAATATCTGCTGCCGTGATGTCCGACCTTCAACACATCAGCACTCAGATCACCGCCCTCCGAGATAAGCTCCCGTTCTCCATCTTCTCCCAGGTCTCCCGTAAATAAAACACTGTACCCTCGATACTCCAGACGGATAACCGCAGAAAGATCATTTGCATCTTTTATATCAGTTTTTTCGGACGGATGCAAGAAATTTAACCACACCTTAGCTGCATCCTTGCCACAGGACATTTGAGAACCGCCGTCCATATATATGATATTTACGCCTCTTTTCTCTGCCAGCTCAAGCAGTTCACCCATATTTTCAATATCACCATACATCGGAACCACAAGATTATCTATTCTGATACCGGAGTTCGTATCGCTTAGAAGATATTGGATACCGGACACATGATCCTTATCTCCGTGTGTCACAAATGCATAATCTACATGAGCTGCACCATAAAACTTTAGAACAGGCACCATCACGTACTCACCAACCTTATTGCTACTCGACGAGCCCCCATCTATCAATATATTTACTCCCATGCCAGACCTTATAAGTATGCCGTCTCCCTGACCAACATCCATAAATACAACTCTGAACTCCCGGTCAAATGAAGCTACTTCGTAACACACGCAGCACAAGGTCATGATCACAGCAGCGCACAGACAGACCATCCGCCTCCTCACCCTGGCGCAGTCTGCACTCTTTGCTCTTACAAGCAGGATCAGCACTCCAACCATAGCCATATAAAATACTACGATCATCATAACCGACACATGGCCTGTATTTATACTGTAAAATGGAAGCTTCATCGCCCATTCGCAAAGCTGCCTGTATATTGCAAGTATCAGCTTCACAGGAAACGCTCCTATGCCCACCGCCATCTCATTGCCCTGTAGTATCCCGGGAAAAATAAGCATAGCCGCAATCACGACGATACTCACAAATATTATCACAGAAACCAATGGCACTATGAGCAGATTCAGAAAGATCGAATACAGCGGAAACTGGTAATAATAGAATATAACAAGCGGTCCGGTGGCAAGTGTTATCGCCAGATTCATTACAAGTGTACTGACTACCTTATTCTTAGTTGGAATAAGCTTTTTCATAAGTGCTCCAGGCACCGCCATCCCCAGCACTGCGGCAAAAGACAACTGAAATCCGGCATCAAGGATGATACCCGGATCAATCAGCGCCTGTATGACTGACGCGGTTCCCGCGGATGTAAGCATATCAGGGCTTCGCCCCTTTACCTGACCGATCACAGATATCACCATCATTATCATGGCTCTTACAGTTGAACTCGCCATCCCAGTCATAACTCCGTAAAGTACGATCACAGATATAGCCATTATACCAGATGCCATATATGACCCTGTAAGCCTTCGCAGCACGCCGAATAATGTCATTCCTATTATTGCTATGTGCACACCGGATATCGCCAGAATATGAGCTATTCCATTCATCTGAAACAGCTTCTTCGTATCCCTGTCAATGCCGCTCTTATCCCCCAGTAGCATTGCCTTTATCACCGAGCCATCCGTCTCTCCAAACACACTGTCTGTGATCTCCCCGGACTTTATACGCAGCCTGAACAGACTGTCTCCTATACGGCTGTAGTCCTCTCCACACTCCAGAATGGAGATATCCTTTCCTACTATATATATTCCCTTGTGCGAATAATATTCCCGCGCATCGAATTCGCCCGGATTATCTGCAGAGTCCGGCCTTGACAGACTGCAGCTTAAGGTCAGCTTCATTCCGGTCTTCAGGCTTCCCACGTCTTCCATGTACAGCAATACCTTTGATCTTCCCCGGTATTCCACAGTTTCTTCTGAGTCGCCTCCGCCAAATGTTATCCATTCCGCATACACATATACCCGCCATTCATCGCCGGACTGCCTGATCTCGTACACCTTTCCTTCTATACCGCCCGGCTGCTGCCCATCGAGCTCTTCTGCGAGTCTCTCCTGCTTTGACATAGCACAACCATTCATATAACCGGTCAACAAGATCATTCCAAATATCATCATACTCAGAACGCATCTGACGATCCTGTTCTTTCTGTCTTTATCACCATGAGCTTTGCCACTATAAAAAAACATGGCTGTACCGGCTTTGTCCATGTAAACCGACAATACCGGTGCAGCCAATATGATCAGACCAATTATAAGCACTGAACTGTCAGCAGCCTCTTTATACGCCTCTCCAAGCGCAAAGCATACTGCTATCCAGAATAATGGTCTCTTTATATTCGTATCCTCCTGTTTTGTTCAAACTTCTGTTTATATCTCAAGCTTTGAATAATCAGCAGTAAATTTCCTGCTGAGATCGATGTTGTTCAATCTGTTATTTGTATTATCCACATTTATCTGTACACTCTTGACATCTTCAAGCTCCATGAGGGAATCCACAACAGAATACACAAGTATCTCATCGTCCACACCTGCTGTTCCATCCGCAAAGCTCTCATTAAATGTTATCGTACACACATCGTCAGCATCATCCACAGTGACACTCTTAACCACAGTTTTCTCATTGAGCGGTACAACTGTTCCATCGTAACTCATTCTCAGTCCTGCAACCATCTGTTCCTCCAGTGATTCAGGCGCTGATCTGTCCAGATCTATGGTCTTCTGAACCAGCTTCTGTCCTGTGCTGTCCGGCATATATATGTTGTACTCTTCATGTGGATTCATGAAGTTGTCCATATCTGAAAATGAATCATTTGTGAGCTCCTCACGCACGATACTGTTCTCATTTGCAATGTCAGTGTATTCATACACAACCTTCTTCACCGATTCGATCTGTGTCAGAGTTCTCACAAATGCCGCCTTGCTTAGCACCATCTCATATGTGTCAGTGGCCTCCCAGTCAACGTTGAACATAAGATTGATCGTCGCCTGACCGTCATATGTATATCTCTGGTACGTAACGCCCTGGGGAACCGGAACCTGTTTATCCGTCATTTCCCCACTGTCCATCAATGCGTTCATCACAGTGTCGATAAGATTCTCCGTCGTGACGAGCTGGTCTCGGGTGAAAACCTCCGGGAACAGATCAGTCCACGTTGAGTTTGCGTAGTACAGAGTCAGATTTTCATCTGAATTGTCTGCTGAATTTTTCTTTCTGCCATTCTTGCTGTCGCTTCCACACGCCACAAGAATCACCACTGCAGCCATGACCACGGCAGTGAGCATAATTCTTTTTTTCGTCGTCATATTAATCCCTTACTCGTGAGCCTGTAATGGAACCTTTACCGTAAATGTAGTTCCTTTTCCCGGTTCACTATACACATTTATAGTTCCTTTGTGCATGATAATTATATTCTTCGTGATGGCTAGTCCCAGACCGGTTCCACCAGTGTCTCGACTTCTCGCCTTGTCTACTCTGTAGAATCTCTCAAAAATATGATTTATGCAATCCTCCGGTATTCCTACACCGGAGTCTGCTACCTTGATATAGAAGTTCCTGTGGTCTGAATTGAGCGAAACCTTTATCCAACCGCCATCAACGTTATACTTTATTCCATTCTCTATCAGATTCGAGATCGCAAGAGTAAACTTCACCTTGTCTATCTCTGCCTTTATGTCTCCAAAGCTCTCAAATGAAAGCTGTATACTTCTCTTCTCCGCCAGAGGCTTAAGTCTCTTGAGTATGAGATCCATAAATTCATTCATATCCACAGGCTCTTTATTCAGGCTGTCAGAGCCTTTGTCAGTCTTAACGAGTGTAAGCAGATCACTTATGATCTCTGCCTCCCTGTCTATCTCCTGAACTATATCCTCCATGAATTCTCTGTACATCTCCGCCGGCACATCACTCTGGGTGAGCAGCGACTCTGACAGAACCTTCATGGATGTTATCGGTGTCTTTAACTCATGTGAGACATTTGACACGAATTCCTGACGGGACTCCTCAAGAAGCTGTGCCTTGTTGAATATATCGTTTATATCCTTTGTCAGCTCCTGTGTCTCCCTGAACATACCGTCCACGCTCATCGGTTCAAGGCTGCCGCCTTTCATTCCCTCTATCTCGTTTCTGACATGGTTCACATCCCTGACTGATAACTTAGCCGCAAAATAAGCAGCTATCAATCCAAGTATCAACGATATCGCAAACAGATAAGTTGCATTTCTCTTCATATATATTGACAGGTTCTCGAGAGCATCGGTCTCAAGAGATATCAGTGCCACCGCATCTGTATAGCCCTCACTGTTGATCACTGGAACTATGCGCCTGTACACATTTTCCTCTGTCTCTGATATATACTTCTGCTGCCCCTTCATTACGCTGAACACGTTCTCATCCACCAGATATCTTCCGGTGTCTTTTCCATAGGAGTCCACCACGACCTTGTAATCAGTATCCACTATAACTATACGGGCAGAGAGAGAATAAGCCATGGTCTTTATCTCGTCCACGGCTCTCCCTATATCATCCTCCGCCTTGTGTTCATTCACTATATGGGCAATGTATTCTGCACACTCCTGTGCGTGTCTGTCAAGATTTCTCTCACTCTTCGAATTCACAGTGCCCGCCAGTATCCACAGTGCTGCATAGGCGATCACTGCCACACTGACTGCCACTATAAGCGATATGATCGTTCTCTGCCCCACTCTGATACTGACTATGGATCTCTCCTGGGCGGTATTCTTCTCTTCAATTTTTTCTGTTTCAACTGTTGCACGTTTCTTTTTTTTCATATCAGCCCTTGAAGAAATATCCTACTCCCCATTTTGTATGAATGTATACCGGCTCACCCGGATTAGCTTCTATCTTCTCACGAAGTCTTCTAACATGCACATCAACTGTTCTCGCATCTCCCGGGTAGGAATCTCCCCAGATCGTATTCAGGAGTTCATTTCTTGAATATACCTTGTTTGGATGCGCCATGAGCAGCTCAAGAAGGTCAAACTCTTTGGCTGTCAAATTAAGCTCCTTACCACCGACAAATACACGTCTGCTGTCAAGCTCAACCTTCATTCCGTTGATCTCCATTACATTTGACGGTTTTGCAGGTGCCTGCTTGCGGTTGCTTCTTCTAAGTATAGCCTTGATCCTGGCCTTCACCTCAAGAATATTAAATGGCTTTGTTATATAGTCATCTGCACCATACTCGAGTCCCATGATCTTATCCATGTCCTCACCCTTTGCAGTGAGCATGATAATAGGAACATTGGAAAACTCTCTGACCATCTGGCAAACCTCTATTCCTGTGTATACAGGTATCATTATATCCAGCAGAACTATATCGTAATCATTTGCCTTTATCTTCTCTATAGCTTCACCGCCATCGTAGGCTGTATCCACTTCCATATCGTCCTGTTCCAGGCTGAACTTCAGCCCCTTAACGATCAACTTCTCATCATCCACAACAAGAACTTTCTTCATCTTAACATCCTTTCTACCCCGAGACTCATTCTATTCTGTCGATATATATGTCTCCAGTTTCTCATATATACTGTCTCCTATGCCGCTGACATTCTTAAGGTCATCTTTGCAGGCAAATGCTCCATTCTTCCGTCTGTACTCAACAATCTGCGAGGCCTTCGTCTCGCCTATTCCCGGTAACGTCATAAGTTCCGCAGCATCTGCACTGTTGATGTTGACCAGTCTCTGTTCCGACGCATCTGTCCCGGCTTTGCTCTCATCCGGAAGCTGTTCACCTCCGACAGGAAAGTACAGCTTCTGACCATCCTCAAGCACATCTGCAAGATTCACCGCAACGGTATCTGCGTCATCGGAGAATCCTCCCGCCGCCTCAAGGCCATCATTCGCCCTGGATCCGGCTTCGAGCTCATATACGCCCTCATTCTTCACTGCTCCGCATACAAAAACTGTTATGTATTCTGGAGTTTCTGAATGTATCGTTAGACTCTCGTCTGCTCCGGCTTCTTCCGCGCCTTGCTGCGAAACTTTCTCCGTAACATTCTCTTCTGAATTACCGGATATAGTTACCTGTTCTTCTCCACAGCCGGAACACAATAATGTCATTGTCAGCACGCATAAATATGCTAAATTTTTAATTATTTTCTTCATCGTGCGACACCTCCTGTGTCAGCACAGAATTACACAGGTTTATTGTATCTAAACACCTCTGAATTTACAACAATATATTTCTATTTTATTTCATTTTTGTTACTTTTTTCACAAAAGAGCCCTTTTATCCCTTATTCATTGATACTTTTTACAATACATAAAAATGTAACATTTTTATAAACTCCCCGATTCAGATCAGACATAAAAAAACAGCATACATGACCGGTAATCTTCCATCCTTACAGATGGCTGTCCACCATGGTCATATATACTGTTTTATAATTTACTATTTTATTATTTGAAGCTTTGTTATATTCTGCCATGCATCCTAGAATAAAGGCTCCTTGAGGATAGCAGTTCCGATACCCTTCTGGGTGAAGAATTCAAGAAGCAGGCAGTGCTGGAGACGGCCATCAAGTATATGCACTCTTGAAACTCCATTTTCCATGGCTGCGATACAGTTGTTAAGCTTTGGAAGCATACCACCGCCGACAACGCCCTTCTCTATGATGTCCTTTGCCTCGTGTATATCCATCTCTGAGATAAGTGTTGACTTGTCTGTTGGATCAATAAATACTCCCTCGATATCTGTGAGGAATACAAGCTTCTCAGCCTCAAGAGCTGTTGCTACTGCACAAGCAGCATCGTCCGCATTGATGTTGTAATCCTCGTAGTTCTCATCCACTCCTATAGGTGCGATAACCGGGATGAAATCATCCTCGATAAGTGATGTAAGGATGGATGTGTCAACATTTGTTATCTCTCCCACATAACCTATATCCTTGCCACCAGGGAACTTCTTCTTGACTGTGAACATTCCGCCGTCCTTGCCGCTGATTCCGACTGCCTTAAGTCCGATCTTCTGCATGAGACTTACAAGACTCTTGTTGACCTTGCCGAGAACCATCTCTGCGATCTCCATCGTCTCTGCATCTGTAACACGGAGACCGTTGATAAATTCTGCCTCCTTGCCGACCTTCTCTACCCATTTGCTGATCTCCTTGCCGCCACCGTGTACGATGACCGGCTTCATGCCGACAAGCTTCAGCATGGCAACGTCCTTGATAACGTTGTACTTGAGATTCTCGTCAAGCATAGCGCTTCCGCCGTACTTTACAACCACTGTCTTGCCCTGGAATTTCTTGATATATGGCATAGCCTCTATCAGTGTCTGTGCCTTCTCAATTACCTGATCTACTGTGTAATCACCTATAACCATTTTTCTGTCCTTCTTTCTTCTATATTTATATATCTTCGGTTTATCTACCTTAGGTTTATCTGTCTTTTGCCTTCAACTTTATCTTCCAGCCTGATCAATGTCAACGATTAACGCATCGTCTCAATTTAGTCTTATTTGATTTATTGACTAGAATCTATTTTTAAATTTACGCAATATGTTTTATCTTATAACCTGCTTCCATTTTTATATGGCTTATCTCACTGGATTTTACTTTCTATAATCCGCATTTATCTTGATATAGTCATATGTGAGATCGCAGCCCCACGCTGTGGCCATCTCATCCCCCATATTCATATGCGCCTTGAGCTTTATCTGCTTCTCTGAAAGTATGTGGCTTGCTTCCTTCTCATCGTAATCAGTTGTCACTCCATGCTTTACGATCTCAAGATGTCCTGCCACACTGGCTATCTCTATATCCACCCTGTACGGATCAAACTTCACGCCGCTCTGTCCCATGGCGCACACTATTCTGCCCCAGTTGGCATCAGCTCCGTACATGGCACACTTTACAAGATTGGAGGCCACTATCGCCTTTGCCAGATGTCTTGCAGTATCCTTATCCGGCATGCCCGACACATCCACCTGAAACATCTTGGTAGCACCCTCGCCGTCCGAGGCTATCGCCCTGACAAATGCGCGGTTGATATATCTTATTGCCTCGACAAATGCAGGAAAGTCGTCATCGGTCTCCAGCAGCTCCTCGTTGCCCGCCATGCCATTTGCAAATATCATGACAGTGTCGTTGGTGGACATATCTCCGTCCACTGACACCATATTGTATGTATCGACCACGTCAGCCTTAAGCACCTTGCCCAGCAACTCTGAACTGATATTCAGGTCTGTCGTGATAAAGCTGAGTACGGTTCCCAGGTTAGGATTGATCATTCCTGATCCCTTACACATACCTCCGATGGTGACCTGCTGCCCCTTGATCTCTAAAGTTACGGCTATCTCCTTCTTATAGATATCAGTCGTCTTGATCGCCTCCGCGGCATCCACTCCGGCATCTATAGAATATGAAAGCTCCGGCACCAGCATATCTATACCGCTCTGTATGACATCCATCGGAAGTCTCATTCCTATGACTCCTGTAGAAGCCACCGCAACCGTGCTTGGATCTATGCCAAGGCTCTTACCTACATGGGCCGCCATGGCCTCCGCATCATGGATTCCCTGCTCTCCGGTACAGGTATTTGCCACACCGCTGTTTACCACCAGCGCCTGACACATTCCCACATTCTGGCAAAGCCGCCTGTCGTATATGACCGGAGCCGCCTGAACCATGTTCTGTGTAAATGCTCCTGCCACATGAGCCGGAACATCGCTCACCAGAAGTGCCATATCTTTTTTCAGTTTATTTCTTCTTATTCCAACGTGAAGTCCCGCTGCCCTAAAGCCCGCAGGGGCGGTCACGCCTCCCGGAATTATCTTCATCCTACCACCTTATTTCCAAGTGCCTATTTTGAGGCAAATGCTTCAAACCTGATATTTATGGGAAAACAGGAGCCATGCGAAGGCCCTCAGCCTCGTCAAATCCAAACATGATGTTCATGTTCTGCACAGCCTGACCTGCTGCTCCCTTTACGAGATTGTCAAGTGCACCCATGGCTATGACTCTGTTTGTTCTCTCATCTATCTTGAAGTTGACATCCACATAGTTACTTCCCTCAACCCATCTTGTCTCAGGACATACATCCTTGTCGAGGACTCTGATAAATCTCTCATTTGCATAGTACTTATCGTATGCAGCTCTCACTGTATCGTAGTCGACCTTCTCCTTGAGGTTGGCATATGCTGTTACAAGTATTCCTCTGTTCATAGGAACAAGATGTGGAGTGAAATTAATGACTATCGGACTGCCATTCGCATATCCAAGCTGCTCCTCTATCTCAGGGGTATGTCTGTGTGTTGTAACACCATAAGCCTTGATGCTCTCGTTGACCTCACAGTAGAGATTTGCGATCTTCGCGCCTCTTCCTGCACCTGATGTTCCAGACTTAGCATCAACGATGATGGAGTTGGCATCAACCAGACCTTCCTTAACCAGTGGGTAGAGTGAAAGGATCGAACAAGTTGTATAACATCCAGGATTTGCAAGAAGTCTGCACTTCTTTATATCCTCCCTGTTTATCTCACAGAGACCATACACAGCCTCGTCAATAAACTGTGGGCTCTTGTGCTCTATCTTGTACCACTTCTCATAAGTAGCAACATCCTTTATTCTGAAATCTGCACTGAGGTCTATGATCTTGACCTTGGACAGTATCTCCTCATTTACCAGTGATCCGCACAGTCCCTGTGGTGTGGCGGTAAATATTACATCTACCTGTGAGGCAAGCTCCTCCATGTTGTCATCCATACACTTTGCATCCACGATCTGGAACATGTTGCCGTATACCTGATAATACTTCTGATCTATAAAGCTTCTTGATCCATACCATACGATCTCCGCTTCCTTATGTCCAAGAAGAATTCTTACTATCTCCTGTCCTGCATATCCTGTTGATCCGATAATTCCTACCTTAATCATAACTGCCTCCATATATATGTAAAAATTTATATTTCCATTCCCACGGATTTGTCTTAAGGCATATCCTGTTTGATTGTATACCCACTTAGTCAGCCTAGTCAACATTCATCTAATCAGACGATATGTTATCCCTCCTACAAAAAACTTTTTATAATTATACATTTTGATTGCATATTATGCAATGGTTTTTTTGAATATTTGCATAATCGTTAAAAATATACGGTTCATCAACGTTTTTGCCGCCATTTAGCTATGTATCCATGTATAAATCACATGCATATTATACGCTGATTAAATGGATATTTTGAAAAATTGCTTGCATAATATACATTTGCGTTGTATAGTTCATGTAGGCGAAAAATGGAATATATTATAAAGTAATTTTTCAAAACACTATATTTATAGGAGGATTTATTAAAATGGCTAAAGAAAAAGTTGTACTGGCTTATTCAGGCGGTCTTGATACCACTGCCATCATCCCATGGTTAAAGGAGACATACGGATACGATGTTATCTGTGCATGTATAGATGTAGGTCAGGAGAGCGAGCTTGAGGGACTTGACGAGAGAGCAAAGTATTCAGGAGCTGAGAAGCTTTACATCATCGATGTTGTAGATGAGCTCTGTGATGAGTACATCATGCCAACAGTTCAGGCTGACGCTGTATATGAGAACAAGTATCTTCTCGGTACTTCATTTGCAAGACCTATCATTGCAAAGAAGCTTGTTGAGGTTGCACGTAAGGAAGGCGCTGTTGCCATCTGCCACGGAGCTACAGGTAAGGGTAACGACCAGCTTCGTTTTGAGCTTTCTATCAAAGCTCTTGCACCGGACATCAAGGTTATCGCTACATGGAGACAGCCTGAGTGGACTATGCAGTCACGTGAGGATGAGATCGCATTCTGTAAGGCACACGGCATCGATCTTCCATTTGATGCAAAGCATTCTTACAGCCGTGACCGTAACATCTGGCACATCAGCCATGAGGGCCTTGAGCTTGAGAATCCTGCAAATGAGCCAAACTACGATGACCTTCTGGTTCTCTCAGTTACACCTGAGAAGGCACCTGATGAGCCTGAGTACATTGACCTTGACTTCGAGAAGGGCTACCCTGTAGCACTCAACGGCAAGAAGATGAAGACTTCTGATATCATCCGTGAGCTGAACAAGCTCGGCGGAAAGCACGGTATCGGTATCATCGATATCGTTGAGAACCGTGTTGTCGGCATGAAGTCACGTGGTGTATACGAGACACCTGGTGGAACTATCCTCACAGAGGCTCATAAGCAGCTTGAGGAGCTCACACTTGACCGTGATACTATGGAGTACAAGAAGCTTGTTGGAACAAAGTTCGCAGCACTTGTATATGAAGGAAAGTGGTTCTGCACTCTCCGCGAGAGCCTTTCAGCATTTGTTGCCAAGACTGAGGAGCGTGTAACTGGTCATGTAAAGATGAAGCTCTACAAGGGTAACATCATCAAGGCTGGTACTACATCAGATTATACTCTGTACTCAGAGAGCCTTGCTTCATTCACAACTGGCGACCTCTACGATCACAAGGATGCTTCAGGTTTCATCAACCTGTTCGGTCTTTCAATGAAGGTTCGTGCTATGATGGATCAGAAGCGTGAGGAGAAGGACAACGCTAACAATAAGTAATTTATTATAGTGTAGACATGAAACATCCCCCATCATACTCGTTATGAATATGATGGAGGATGTTTTTTTCTTGACAAAACAAAAAGACTGAAATAGAATATATCAAAAGAAATGGGTTTTCACCGTACAGTTTTACGACTCAAGCGGGCTGCTCGTTTCTTTTTTTATTGTGGTAATATCATGCAGGTACTTATTACCATCCTCTGAATGTTTTATAAGAAGAATAGCTGTGAATATATTATATCTATCTAAATTGCCCGTTTTATCATCATACACAGGCAGTCCAAACCTTATATCATATCTATACCAACCATATTTAGCATCTTTATTATGCTTTTGCTCTTTATTCTCTTCCCAACGTGGATTTTTGGCTATTTTTATTAGCTCTGGAATTCCCTGTGATGCTGATGCCTTTGCCTTTTTTCTTGCACCTTTTAATGCAATTCTGCTTTTCGAACCTGCATATTCAGACGGAAATTCTTTTCCAATATAAACAACATCATTTGTTTCTGTAATTTCATAACAATCCGATATATAGCCTTTTAAGTATTTTTCTATCTGCTGCCAATCATCTTTTGATAAGCCTTTAAATTTTTTGTCATTAATAATTACTATTTGATTATTATTTTCGTCCGTTATTATACTAACATTCCTGTTTTTTATCATTCAGTAACTCCTTTATTATTTTATATTTGCCAAAAATCATTATGGAAATTAAACTATAGAAATTTCAGATCACTTATTTCTACTAAAAAAGAACTAAAATCTTATTTGAGAACAATGAGTAAAACTCCATCATTGTCAAGAACTCTCTCACTATGTATCTGCATTATATCAATGCTAGCGAAGATGTAAACCCACTTATAACGAATTTACACTTTCTTAATGAATTTATACACATCGTATATCTCGACGATATTTGAATGTATATCTATAAAAAAAGATCCGGAGCCGAAGCTCCAGATCTCCCTAAATACATATCATTTACAATATCGCTGCACCAACGTACATTATTTTAAATTACAGTCTATATATTCCATATATGACTTTTTTCCAATTTCTGATTCATTTTCCACATACCACTCTGCGCATTCTTTCAATCCATCTTCCAATGATATTGTTTCCGAGTATATTTTGTTCTGCTGCTGCACATCGAGATAATATTCATAGTTATAAAAACTGAAATAATTTCTCTGTTCTATATCCTCACTGACATTTACAAACGCAGGGATCTTATCAAAGCAGGCGTAACACATCGTCACCCAGTCTTTTATAGTGACCGGCTCCACATTTCCCACATTCATGATATGAGTCTCCGGCTTTTCCTCTATTACTCTCTCCATCAGGATACAGAGATCCTTCACATGGAAGAACTGCAGCTTCATTCCACCATCTCCGGGCAGATAAAATGGCCTGTCCGCCCTGGCGCAGTCAAATACAAAAGCCTCCCTGTATACATTGTTCATAGGTCCATAAATATATGGTGGTCTGAGTATGTAAGCATCACTCACTCTGTCAAGTAATGCATCCTCCGCAGCAATCTTATCCGTACCATATGACCCCCAGTATCTGTTGAGTGCCCGTTCTGAATCTTCACGGAATGGCTGATCTCCATACTCTGGATACACTGCACTTGAGCTGATCATGATATACTGACCAAATGAACCAAGGCTGTCACATAAGTCTGTGATATCTTCCGCATTATATGCGGTTATGTCCGCCACAACATCAAAATAGATGTCTTTGAGTTTGTCTCCCAGGTCATGCCTGTCCGTTTCTATAAGTTTCACACCTGGAACCTGCGGCCTTGAATTTCTGTTCACCACATACACCTCATAGCCTTTGTCCACAAAATACTGCGCCGCATACCGGCTTACAAATACTGTACCACCCGTTATTAGTATTTTCTTCATGGAGAGCCTCCTTTAAATTGGGATTTTTTATCTACTCACCAAGTTCCAGTACCACACTCTCATTTCCAGCTAATTTCACTGAACTAAAGTCTGACACACCTGTCTCACCAGAACTTGAATAAAGTACATTTGTAACTGTTATGTCTCCGCACTCAGCAAGTGATACCGTCTGATCGCCCTCTGCAAAGTTGTGCACCACCAGCAGTTTCTGTCCATCTGTCTCACGGAAGTATGCTGTCACACTGTCACCTGTGAGCGATGCCGCTCTGTAGCTTCCTTTCATAAGGGCAGGATTGTCTTTTCTAAGCGCTATCAGTGTCTTGTAATATGAATACATTGAATCCGGATCTTTCATCTGTTGGGCAAGTCCCTTTGTCTCGGCATTCTGATCGTCCTTTTCCCATGACGTGTTGTATGTACTGTCATCTCCCCACAGGAACGGTGTCCTTATCATCTCATCCGGCTTGCTGCCGTACATTCCGAGTTCCTCGCCATAGTAAATATATGGATTGCCTGGAAGTGTCATATATACCGCTGCTATCTGTCTCGCCTTATCCAGGCTGTTCACCGACGATGCTATCCTGTCCTGATCGTGATTTGCTCCAAATACTCCATTCAGATAGTTGACATCCACGCCGTCATATTTATTCTGTATATTCTCTATCGCCACGGAAAGAGAATCACCAAAGCCTGGCACCGCCATGCCTTTCTGTACGCAGTTCAGTATCTTCTGCTGAATTGCAAAATCAAACTTCGTGTTAAATGGCTGGACATAATTTTCCAGCACCTTGTCATCCTGCCATACCTCACCCACCAGGTATACATCAGGATTTATGCTCTCGCAGTAACCGGCAAATTCGTTCCACCAGTTGATGTTTGCCGCTTCAGAATCTTCCTGCTGCTTGAACTCATGCGCCCCATAGATATGAACTGCGGCGTCCATACGGAAACCGTCAAGGCCAAGCTCCAGCCAGTGACCGGCGGCATCCTTCGCAGCCTGTCTAACATCCGGATTGTTATAGTTCAGATCCGGCATATCCGCACCGAACACACCATAATAATAGAAGTCTCCTTCCTGGTGCCACACCATATCTCCCCAGCTTGATTTGTCGAGAAGATGATTGCAGTCTTTCTTGTCGGTCTTGTACACCCACCTGTAATAATCTCTGTACTCGCTGTTCTCATCGGACTTTGCCGCCTGAAACCACGGATGATTGATACTGGTGTGATTGATGACCAGATCCATGATGACTTTCATGTCTCTGCTGTGTGCTTCGTCAAGCAATCTCTTAAGATCATCCTCTGTTCCGTAATCGGGATTCACCGCCATGTAATCCGTCACGGAATATCCGTGGTAGGTATCGGATGCAGTGATCGGCATGAGCCATATCCCATCGATCCCGAGCTCCTTCAGATAGTCAAGTTTCTCCGTGACGCCATTCAGATCGCCTATACCATCACCGTCTGAATCGGCAAATGATCTGACAAATATCTCGTAATACACACCACGATTACCCTCTTCGTCGGTCTTCTTACGAGGCTCTGCCGTAAATTCTGCCACATCGTATGCATCACTGGAATATGTTCCCTCTGCATAAGGCTCGTCATTATCCTTTTTAGACTCCTGTCCATTTTCTTCTTCGGCTCCGGCATCTGTCTGATCGTTTGTCTGACCATACGCCAAAGTCTCTGTTTCTGACGACGCAGCACCGTCCGCTCCGTCATCTGCTTTGCCGCACCCTGTACCGAGTCCAAGTGTCAGGGCCAGCATCATCACTGCAAGTCTCTTCTGCAGTCTGAGTAAGTTGTTCTGTTTCAGCACTTTCTTTTTAAGCACTTTCTCGTTCCTCCTATACTCCCTCCAAAGAACATTATAACAGACCATGCCTCATAACTTCCAGTGTATTTTCTAAGCCATAGCCCTGCCGGCGGTCTTGTACCTGTCAACGATCACTCCAACAAGTATGAACAGAACGGCAAAGAGCACCTGTACTCCCATGCTCACAAATATTCCTGCCACCGAACTGCCAGATGTGAAATTGTCGATGGCATCCGTTGCATTTGCGTACCAGTATGCCGGAAGGAAATGTGCTATCGCCATCACAGTGTCACTTAAGAACTCTCTCGGCACAAATATCCCGCAGAGGAATGCCATTCCAAGTGATATGACATTTGCACACATGGAAAGAATCTGTTCACTCTGTGTAAGCTTGCTAACTAGAAATGCCAGCGAGAGTGCTACACAGGCATACACCAGCATATTGAGTATGAACATTCCGCCCCTTGCTGAGACTATATCATATTTTATAAGTATTCTGGAAAGTACTATAAATACTACAGACAATACGCATCCAGTAAACATCATCCCCAGGACAAGTTCCCTGTTCAACCTGAAAAATTTGTATGATGAGCACTCTATTCTCGCTCTAAGCTTTTTCCTGTTATATACCTGCAAAACAGGCGCTACCCCAATTATCATAACGCATATCATGACCCACCCCAGATAGTTGTAAAAATTATATAACATGGAATGTCCTGAGGTCTTTCCTTCGGCCATATCGACTTCAGCCTTCTGCTCAAGTGCCGTCCTCGCTCTCTTATCGGCATCGTTCACATCATCTCCAGCCCTCTTGTACAGAGACACCATATTCATGTAGCTGTCAAGCCTTGTCTCAAACAGCATGGACGCCTGACTTCCGGGGATAGTCGTTATCTCAAGCAGACCATCCGCAGTATCATTTGCCCATGCATCGCCAAAGCCATCTGGTATCCTGATCACACAATCCACCGCCCTGTTGTAGAGAGCATCCTGAATACCTCGTTCGTCCATATCAACGCCATATACAAGCTGCTGCGTATCATTCAGGTAAGCCATCAATTTTCTGCTCATCTCACTGCCATCCTCATCGCTCACCGCATATTTGATCGTTTTATCCTTATAATAGTTCTGTGGATCTGTGTTTCCCACATTGATGAACACAACCATGACTCCACACAGGATTCCCACATACATGATCATCTGCCCAATATATTTTCTCAAAACCTTGAAAAAAGATTTAAACACTTGCATATCTGTTCCTCCTTACCATGAGAATCCCAACTGCTATGAGCACCACAGCCTCAATAGTCATTATGACGATATTCTCAGTGAAAACCTGGTGGTCACTGTAAACATTCAGCGCATAGAATGAATCCGATATCAGAGCCGCGGGATTGAGTTTATTTATAATCGGCACGTGCTGCTGTATCTCATACTTTACTCCGTTTATACACAGATCAGAAAGGATGGACATCACCATGGATATTCCGATCACAATACCTATCTTGGTCCCCTCAGCAAGCTTTGATATAGCCCCAACTATGACTCCTATTGCCAGACCGATAACGCAGCCCACAAACAGAGTAAGCAGGATCTCCCATACTCTGTCGCCAAAATCCACTCCTATGCATGACATGTATATAAAGCTTATGACCTCGACCACAAAATGTATAATCAGCAGTGCAGCAAACTCTGCCAAAACAAAGGTCATTTTTCTCTGTGGGGACACATTTTTTCTCTTTCCCGTAGCGCTCACATTTGCCTGAATATTGCCCATCATCTCTATAGATGAAAGTGATGCAAACAGACAGCTCATGGCAAATATGGCATAGAAATAATTGTTATACACATTCTGGCTGCCCTCAGTGCTGGCCTTCTCTGTATAATATGATCTCTGTTCTGAGAGTTTTTCCACAAGGTCCGACATATCATCCACGCCGGAAGTCCCAGACATATACTGTTGGAGTCCGATGCCATCCTTATATATATCCATAAGTGCATGCTCGTACTGCTTGTACTCAGAAAGCACTGTCTCAAGTATGCTCGCATTGACAGAACTCTCCGCAACCGTGAGCTTCACATCATCCGTATATATGATGCCCTCGACCTCTTCATCAGCCAGTGACATCTCCGCATCGCTTTCGCTCATCCTCGCAACCGACAGAAGGGCGTCATCGCCATCCGACAGCGCATCCAGCATATAATTAAGTCCATTTGCCGATTCATCCTCAGTGACCACCGCCACCTTGATATTCCTGAACATCTCATCCTGTTCATATATGTTGCCAAATGCCATGTACATGAATGTTGCAAGAAGCAGCGGGAATACCAGTGTCCAGAAGATCGACACCCTGCCTCGGACCATGATCTTTATGGTGTATAAAAAGTCCCGTATAAACATAATTCTCTCCTTTAATCCTGATTCATCTCAATTTTCCATATACAATACGATTTCAACGATCTCATATCTCTGCCCTGAATTTCGTTTAGTCTCTGAGCTCCTTGCCTGTGATCTCCAGAAATACATCGTTGAGCGTCGGGAGTTCCGTAACAACCCTGCCAAATGATATATCGTGCTCCTTGAAGAATTCCATGAGTCTCACCAGATTGTGTCTTCCACCAGAATATCTCAGCGTCAACATACCATCGCTATATTCCTCCTCATACATATGCGGCTGTCTGCGAAGCTCCGATATCTGTTTGCCTGTAAGTCCAAGCACCTCAACCTTGATGGTCTCAGTGTTCTTGATCATCTTCTTAAGTTCTTCCTTTGTTCCTACAGCTACAGACTTTCCTTTGTCCATGATGACTATCCTGTCACAGAGCTGCTCGACCTCCTCCATATAATGGGATGTGTATACGATGGTGGCACCTTCCTCATTCAGACGCTTGATCCCCTCAAGTATTCTGTTACGGCTCTGCGGATCGACCGCCACTGTCGGTTCATCGAAGAATATAAGTTTTGGCTTATGCGCTATTCCGCAGGCAATATTCAGTCTTCGCAGCAGTCCACCCGAGAGCTTCTTTGGAAGGAATTTCCTGTAATCCGCAATATCCACGAAATCCATTGTCTCCTCAACACATTTGCGTCTCTTCTCTTTGTCCTTTATATAGAGGCCGCAGAAGTAATCAATATTCTCATATACAGTCAGTTCATCGAACACCGCCACATCCTGCATTACAACTCCGATCTCTCTCTTGATATCGTAGCTGTCGGGCTTCATCTCTTTGCCAAATACCTTTATATCGCCCTTGTCAAATGTGAGCAGAGACAGTATACAATTTATAGTTGTCGTTTTGCCGGAGCCGTTTGGTCCAAGGAGTCCAAGTATCTCCCCCGCCTTCACCGTCAAACTGAAATGATCCAGCGCCAGTAGATCTTTATATCGCTTTACCAGATTGGTAACCTCTATTGCATTTTCTGAATTACTCATATATATCCTCCTGTTTTGATATCCTGTTTTTTGCCCCTCATTATCTTATGAGTGTCGTTCATAACATGATAGTCTGCACGCATCAGCATGCTACATTCTTTATTACATGCTCTCATTATATACACCCTTGATCTGTTTTCACAGTGAACAACGTCATCTTCACAATGTGACATTTGTCATATTTCTTTTTCCCTCATATTTATTTATAATAATTATTACACTAGGTTGCACACACTGCCCGGCACGGCTATTCAGACAGCACGATATATACTACAGCATTTTCTACATTATGGAGAATAATTATGAAACATCTCATCAACAAAGGACTCCTGCTGGTCTCAGCATTTGTCATGATATATGCGCATAATACTGCCACGGACACCCGGATCATCATCGCACTGCTCCTGTCGCTCATTGCCGGTGCGGTCTATCCGGCACTTGCCGGGATCTCCGCAGTGAACAGAGCCACCACGAAGGGCGCCGAGAACCACAGCAGAATATATCCATACATATGCGAGGCACTGGTATGCGCGTATCTTGTATCCGCATTCTGGCTACACCCAGTCTATATGTTCGTGTCCATAGTCAGCTACGACATGTACAGATACAGACAACGGCTGTCACCAGTCATACTTGTCCTGTTATCCATATACATGTGCGTCAACTATCCTCTGATGTCAGTTCTCCCGCAGATATGCCTCATCGCATTCTCATTTGCTATGAGCGTGTACTGCTGCCGGATAAATCTGCTGAGGGCTGAGCTTCTTGCCATGAGGGACAATACTGCAGAACACGACATGCTGGTTGCACAGAACACACGCCAGTTGCTGGAAAATCAGGACAACATGGTACTCACCGCCACCCTGTCAGAGCGAAACAGGATTGCCCGGGAGATTCATGACAATGTCGGTCATATGCTCACCAGATCCATACTTCAGACCGGTGCCATCAAAGTTATCAACAAAGACGAGCGTCTTGAGAAGCCCCTGGCACAGCTGCAATCTACGCTGGATACCGCAATGGACAGCATGAGAAAAAGTGTCCACGATCTACACGATGAATCCATAGACCTGCGCACTGCCCTAGATGATGTGATCAACAACGTCAGCGACATGGACATCTACATGGATTACGACATGTCAGATAAGCTTCCAAGAGAGATCAAATACTCATTCATCAACATAGTAAAGGAAGCCATTAACAATACGCTGAAGCACAGCAACGGCGACCATATGGATATCCGCGTGCGGGAACACCCGGCATTTTATCAACTGTATATAACAGACAATGGACAGAACATCCGCTCCGATCCATCCCCGGCACAAGGAAGCGCTTCTGGCGGTATGGGCTTAAATGGTATCCAGGAAAGAGTAAACAAACTTGGAGGCACAATGAAGATATCAACCGACGACGGATTTTCCATATTGATCAATATCATGAAAAGAGATTTTACAGACTGAATTCCAAACAGATATGCAAAATATCCTGATTATAAATAGGAGGAAACCGACAAATGAATGTAGTTATAATAGATGACGACCAACTGGTGGCACTGTCACTTCAGACCATACTCGAAGCCTGCGACGACATACAGGTATCCGCCACGGGAGGCAGTGGAGCTGATGCGATCAGACTGTACGAAGAATATCAACCGGATGTTCTACTCATGGACATCCGCATGGAGAACATAAATGGCCTTGAGGCTTCTGAGACTATCATGGCCTCTCACCCGGATGCCCGCATTCTTCTCCTGACAACATTTTCAGATGACGAATATATAATCAAAGCACTGAGTATCGGAGCAAAGGGATATATACTGAAGCAGAATTTTGAGAGCATCGCACCGGCAGTAAAAGCAGTATACAATGGACAGACTGTATTCGGGGATGAGATAGTTGGAAAACTCCCTGATCTTATTGGACATATGGACACTACCTCATCAGATGTCCAGCCATCGCCATTTGCCGGAATGGAATACGAACTCAGTTCCAAGGAAATGAATATTATCAGACTTGTTGCAGATGGTCTGAATAACAAAGAAATCGCATCAAGCCTGTATCTGAGCGAGGGTACAGTAAGAAACTATATCAGTTCCATCCTTGACAAGCTGCAGCTGAGAGACCGCACACAGCTGGCGTGCTTCTACTACAAAAAGCTAACCAATTGAGCAACAGTCAATACAACAATAAAAAAGCAAGCCGCACGCCATCCTTGAATGACATGCGGCTTGCTTTTTCTGTCTTACTGGGTCGTACCTGGGTGAGGGGTACTCATATACACTACTACTGAAGTGAGGCATCCACACTTACATATTCTGTTGAAATATATCCGATCGAGCCATCATATAACTGAACTCCTATCCAGCCCTCATCCTGTGATACAACGTCGAACATCTCTCCACTGTTCACTGTAGCTATGATATCTGATTCTGATGACTGCTCTGTATGGACATACACACCATCATATATCACTGATGCTGTTACGCCCGGAAGCACCTCTGAAGGGGTCTCTTCTGTTGTCGCTTCCTCTGTTGTCACTGCCTCGGTAGACGCTGAAGTCACAGACTGTATACTACCTGATGCATTGCTGGCAACTCTGGCCGTATCGTTGGCCGATACTGAACTTCCTGCAGGCACCACTGCGTCGATGGCAAGCTGCACACTGCTGTCTGCCATCATCACTGCCTGACTCTTGTTGATAGTCACACTATCATTCGCATATAATTCATCCGCAAGCGGGTCAGCCTTCTCTCCAAAACTTATGACAGCAAATACACAAAGAGCCATTACAACCACAAGTGCTGTCATCAAAATGTTATGTCTTAAATATTTATAACTGAGAACATTCCTTCTCATGTGATCTACAAATCTTCCAAACTTACTGCGTGATCTAGTCATTAATTTTTCCTCTTTTACCCTTAATCCAAGCTATTTTCTATGTAGTATTTCGTAATCTAATTTTTACAAAGTTACCGCATTTGTTACATTTCTGTTAAATATAATACACTACACATGTGCATGTGTCAACTGATTCTGACAAAAAAATACCAATTTCTAGTGGTTTTACACAACTGTTTGTAACGACATGTTGTGTTTTGTAACATTTAACTTTTCTGCTGAAAAAAGCGCATTTTCGTGGTATCATATGACATCATACAGTCAACAAAAGGAGTACATTATGAGACTTGATAAATTTCTAGTTGAAATGGGGATCGGCAGCCGCAGTCAGGTAAAGCAGTATGTGAAAAAAGGCACTGTCACCGTCAATGGTGCCCCGGTTAAATCCTCAGATGTAAAGATAGATGAGAACAACGATACTATAAAATATAATGGCAGGATTCTGAATTATTCCAGATACAGATATTTCCTCCTGAACAAACCTGCGGGGTGTGTAAGCGCCACCAAAGATAACGTGCATCAGACCGTTATCGATCTGCTAAAAGGAGAAAATACAAAAGACCTGTCACCCGTGGGACGGCTGGATATAGACACAGAAGGACTTCTACTTCTGACAAATGACGGAGCACTGACCCACCATCTTCTGTCTCCTGCACACCACATTTCCAAGACATATTACGCAGAGATTGACGGATATGTAACAGATGATACCATAAACATTTTCGCCACAGGTGTGGATATCGGAGATGAAAAACCTACACTGCCCGCAGATCTGCGCATATTATCTTCCGACAGCACCGCTGCCAGATCGGAGATCGAACTCATAATAACAGAGGGACGTTTTCACCAGGTCAAGCGAATGTTTGAGGCCGTCGGCATGAAAGTTACTTTTCTGCGAAGAATTGCAATGGGTGAGCTGAAGATAGACGAATCGCTTCCAACAGGTGCCTACAGAAGTCTCTCGGAAGAAGAGGTCAGTCTTCTCCGGTTCGATATGCCACAATAAAAATAGAGAACAGGAAATCCTGTTCTCTATTTTTATTTATGTTACTGACTTCTATTCTGTAATATATTTATCAAGGCCATCTGCTATTCCCTTGGCGATCTTGTTCTGATAATCGTCTGTTACAAGAAGTGCCTCCTCAGATGCTGTAGTCATATAGCCAACTTCCACTATGGTTACCGGAACTGTACTCCAGTTTATTCCGCTCATGGTATCCGTCTCCCATATTCCATCGCTCTTAGCTCCTGTGGAAGCCAGAAGTCCTGATAAAACATCCGTGGCAAGACTCTTGCACTGATCATAGATAGCTGAATTATATGGATTAGATGATGTCTGACATACTGTCATCACACCTGTCGCATTACCGTCTGTCGATCCATTTGTATGGATCTTTATAACTGCATCTGCCTTAAGGTTGTTCGCATATTCTGCTCTCGTCGCATTACTTATATCAACATCATTCGATGTTCTGATCATCTTAACTGTATAGCCTCTGGATGTGAGCTCTGCCTCAAGCTTCTGTGCGATCTGAAGATTCAGCTCATATTCCTTTATTCCTGTTGATACACCTGTGTTGCCAACGGTTGCCTTTACTTTTGTCTCTGTAGCAGCAGGGCCTATCGGCTCGGTCTCTTCATTTGCATTCTGCTGATGTCCGGCATCTATAACTATCATCTTGCCCTCACCAACATTGGATGTAGTTCCCTGTTCTGTGGATGCAGCCGATGAATTCTCTGTTGTCGCCTCAGTCGATGCATCAGACTTATCTCCTCCGCCTACGACCTCAAGGAGCTCTGAGAATATATAGTATTCCCCACCATCTATAGATACCTTGCTCCACTCATCGTTATAACCGATTCTGTCCAGCTCAACATCATTTGCAACTTCCTGATATATCTCTCCATCAGTTGATGGGCTCGTTCTGACATTCACATAGTCAAGAGTCTTTACTTTGTCATTACATATTGTAAAGCCATCCTTGTCCTTCTCCGGCTGTGCCTCAGTTGTTGCTTCCGTAGTCGCCACCGTCACTGCCTCTGTGGTCGCCTCTGTCTCCGTCGGATTGGCTGTGGTAGCATCGTCACCTTTGCTTCCGCATCCGGCAAATGCCAGCATAGAGGCAAGTCCAAAGCAGAGCACTGCATATTTTAAATGTTTCTTCTTCATGAGTATCCTCCGTAAGTGATTATTGAAGTTAAAAATACATCATCTTATTGTAACACAATCGTAATAACTGCACAAGTAAATTGCTCAAATACCTGATTTCACCATACTACATTTCAAATACTGCACCGCAAATCTTCTCAAGTTGTGCATAATCCTCCGCACTTCCAAGCTCCACCGCTGAATGCATAGCCAGTATCGGTATTCCCATGTCTACAGCTCTGACTGGCAGATAAGATGAAGCTATAGGACCTAAAGTCTGTCCTCCTGCCATACCCGACCTGTTCACCTGACGCTGTATCTTTATCTCCTGATTTCTTGAAAGAGCCATGATGACCGCAGATGCCTCACTGTCTGACACGTATCTCTGACTTGCACTTGATTTGAGCGCCACTCCGCGTCCCATGACAATCTGATTTGTCGGATCACTCTTCTCTGAATAATTCGGATGGGTTGCGTGCGCCACATCAAGTGACAGCATGAATGCATCTCTCATAAGGCGTCTTCCTGCTCCAGCCTCAATGTCCAATCCAGCCATGATACGCTTTATTATCTCCGACAGAAGCACCGAATCTGCTCCCTGCTTTGATCTGCTGCCTATCTCCTCATTGTCAAACAATGCTATAACATTTGTATTATTGCCATTTGTCTCTCTGCACATGGTGTCAACAAGCGCTGACACGGAAGTTACATTGTCAAGTCTCGGAGAAGCTATCATATCCTTATCTGCCCCAACTATCTCCATTCCATCCATGTTATACAGGTATAGATCATAATCAAGAATATCGTTCTTCAAAAGCCCAAGGTCATCTGCCACATACTGTAATATATCTTTGTCTTTCACCTTCTGACCATCCAGACCATATACAGGTATGAGCTCCTTCTGCACATTCATTTTCTCCCCGGGTGCATCCTTTCTCAGATGCGGTGCAAGGCTTGGCACTATGCACATGGCACGCTCTGAATCATACAGATACGTCTTCGGCCTGAACGGATCCGTGGTCTGCGCCATGACCTTGCCCGCGATTCCAAGCGGTCTGTCAAACCATGTCTCCTTGATAAGTCCGCCGTACGGCTCTACATTCAGTGTCTGGTAGCCGCTTCTGTTCATATCCGGCTGAGTCTTGATCTTGAGCATAGGAAAATCTGTATGTGCAAGGCCGATATTCAGCCTGCCATACTCAGGCATCTCCCCTGCGGCAAACGCCACCATCATAGATGAGTATGGCTTCACATAATATCTTCCTCCGGCCGTGAGCTCCCAGCGTTCTCCCATATCAAGCTCCATGTAACCGTGATCCTGCAGCATGGCTTCACATTCCTTCACTACATGAAACTGTGTGACACCGGCGTCAAGTAGTCTGCAAAGTGTATCTATCATAATAAATTATCCTCCTTATAATGGTCGGTCGACAAACGCACACATCAGTATACTTTCTTATGTGCATCGTCTGCGTTCTCCACAAAGATTTTAGTACAAATCTTCAGCTTATACAATTCCCTTACTTCTTATTTTAGCTTAATATCCACATCTGATATTCAAGTTTTTTTATCGCAATGTGAATCTTCTCTTGCCCTGTCATTCAAAAGGCTGTATAATCGCCAATAGATACTTTAACGCTTTTATGCGTCAAACTGTTAAAGGAGAACGTAAAATGAATGATTTTTCAATAGGATTTATCGGTCTGGGACTTATCGGAGGATCTATTGCCAAATCCATCCACCGCATTTTCCCTGATTACAGAATAGTCGGTTTTGACAATAATCTATCTACACTCAAGGAAGCTGTCTCCGATGGGACACTGACTGAATATACAGATGATATCCATACCATAGCAGAATGCAACTATATCTTTCTGTGCGCACCGGTCCACTATAATATAGAATACCTGCGCCAGCTCAAGCCATTTCTTACAGACAGCACCATACTGACTGATGTCGGAAGCGTAAAGCTCGACATATACGAAGCAGTCCAGGAGCTTGGGCTTGCCAGGTATTTTGTCGGCGGACACCCTATGGTCGGCTCTGAGAGATCTGGCTACGAGGCGGCCACCGACAGGCTCATAGAGAATGCCTATTACTTCATCACACCTGCAGACGGAGTTCTGCCGGGCAAGACTGAGGAGTTCTCCACATTTATCGGAGATCTTGGAGCGATACCGATCACATACTCACCTGTTGAGCACGACCGTATAACCTCTTACATAAGTCATGTGCCCCACGTCATAGCCGCCTCACTGGTCAACCTTGTCGCAGCGGCAGACAGCCCGGACAATATTTTCAAATCACTGGCAGCCGGAGGCTTCAAAGATATAACCAGAATCGCATCCTCCAATCCAGTGGTATGGGAGCACATTCTTCTGGCAAATCCTGACAATATCGTACACGGGCTTCAGGAATATGTTGAGCTTATAGACAAAATGATTTATCATATTAAACAGCGCGATGCGGCTGGGATAAATGCTTTTTTTGCATCCGCCAGAGATTACAGGGATTCCATCCCTAACAACAGCAGCGGTGTCATAAGAATGCACCATGAACTGTTCGTAGATATCCCTGACGAGGCTGGTGCGCTGGCAAAGGTGGCAGCTTTTATCGCAGAGGCAAAGATAAGCCTCAAGAACATCGGAGTCTCCCACAACCGGGAGGATGAGGAAGGGGTTCTCAGACTCTCATTCTACGATGCTGATTCAAGACGGAATGCGCAGGATGTGCTGAAGGCCGCAGGCTATAAGATTTATAACCGATAGGTAAAACATATTACACTAGAATAAAGGAATACTGAGAATTTATGAAGATCAACAGAGTAAAATCACTTAACGGAGAGATAACAATACCGGGGGACAAATCCATCTCCCACCGCTCCATCATGTTCGGCTCAATCGCAGATGGAATAACCGAGGTACACGGATTTTTAAATGGAGCAGACTGTATATCATCCATGAACTGTTTCAGGCAGATGGGTATAGATATTGATTACGACGGCTGTGTCGTTACTGTACACGGCAAAGGACTGCATGGACTGTCAAAGCCTGAAGGCACACTCGATGTCGGCAACAGCGGAACAACCACCAGACTTATATCAGGTATACTTGCCGCTCAGCCATTTGCAAGCAGGCTTATAGGTGATGCTTCTATATGTAAGCGCCCTATGAAGAGAATCATGACGCCTCTCTCCATGATGGGTGCCGACATCACATCCGAACTCGGAAATGACTGTGCACCGCTCCTTATAAACGGAAAGGAACTCCATGGAATACACTACAACTCACCTGTCGCGTCAGCACAGGTAAAGTCATGTGTACTCCTTGCCGGACTCTATGCAGACGGCGAGACAAGTGTCACCGAGCCATATGTGTCAAGAAACCACACTGAACTCATGCTTGAGTCATTTGGCGGCAATATAAAAACAGAGGGAACTACGGCTACCGTAAAGCCTGTGGATAAGCTTGTTGGACAGAAGATACTTGTACCTGGAGATATATCATCAGCTGCTTACTTCCTTGTTGCAGGACTTATCACTCCGAACTCATGCATCACCATCAAGAATGTTGGAATCAACCCGACCAGAGACGGAATACTTGAAGTAATCAAGGCAATGGGCGGCGATATGGAATACTCCAATGTAGTGAGCGGATGCGGTGAGCCAACCGCTGACATAACAGTCAGGACATCAAGTCTCAAGGGCTGTGTCATTGAGGGTTCCATCATACCAAAGCTCATTGACGAGATCCCTGCCATCGCAGTTCTCGCATGCTTTGCAGACGGTGAGACCATCATCAGGGATGCCCAGGAGCTCAAGGTCAAGGAATCAAACAGAATAGATGTCATGGTAAACGCTCTCTCATCCATGGGCGCAGACATAACTGCAACCGATGACGGAATGATCATACGCGGTGGAAAGCCTCTTCACGGTGCAGTGATTGACAGTCACTTGGACCACAGAATCGCCATGAGCTTTGCCATCGCAGGACTTAACGCTGATGGCGATACAGAGATCACCGGAGCCGAGTGCGTGAACATCTCATATCCGGGATTTTATGATGATCTGGGTGGGCTGGAACGTTAAATTTTTCATCAATAGTAAAGGCGTCACTGCTGTTTATGATGCTTCGCATCCTACGATAACAGTGACGCCTTTATTTCACCCAGTGCTCTTGACTTTTACCAGAACCATTTGGACCAGCAAATACAAGAACCATCGGTTTTCTATTTTGCATATTTTATATCTCCATTTGCATATTCAATATATGCTTTTTTATTCTCTTTATCATATCCCGCTATTGGTTTTTTACATACTCTGGCTTTATTTATTGCAGCTTTAACCGCCTCAACAGCTCTGGCATCCATCTCCCGATCAGACAACGTTAACGTTTTACTTTCTTCTTCTCTTGATACTACATTTATTATCTTCCCACTTTTCGTGTTCACTGTTGTCATACAATCACCGCCTTTATACTTTTTATTATATATATAATTCATGATTTAAATAGTCTTATTTTATAATTCATTTTACCACAGTTCATGGACTATTCACAACAGCTTACTCCGTTGCCCTCTCAAACTCATCAGTTCCAGTATCTTCCCAGTTTGTCTTTCCACTGCTTATCACTTCTCCACTGGAAAATACATATGCATAGATATCTTCTATTTCGGCGCTGCCATAATCATATGTTCCATCACCGCCTTTTTCAGTACGATACCTTACATACAGACCGCACTTCTCATTTTCTGACTTGCCATCATATACAATGTATTCCACTGTAGTATCACTTTCAGACAATATACATCTTGATGATGACTCCGAGGCGCCGTAATATACTTCGAATTTTCCAGCTGTGGCATCTGAATATTTCTCAAAGATCGCCTGATACCCGACTGTAATTTCCTTATTTTCTGGCTGATCATTTACATCAGGATCAACAGAGGAATCAGTGGAGCTCTCTGCATTCTCCCTGCTGTCACCCGAAGCTTTTTCCGTTATCGCAGAGTCTTGTTCGCTGTCTTTTTCTATATCCGTATCTTCTCTTCTATATCTGGTCGTGAGACGTCTACTGCTGGTCTGCCCATTAAAACGCATGGTCACAAGCTCGTCACGCTGTTCAGAGCCAGACACTACCACCTCCACACGATCAATATACCATGTCGTCTTTAGATCGCTTTCGTCAAATCTTGCACCATCATTTGCCACTTCAAATGACCTATATGCAACCGTCTTCTCTTTGCCCTTCAGCACCAGTCTTCCATGGGCAGCTCCAAATGGAAAATCCGGGTCGCCAACAGAATAGATCACAAGCTCATAATCACCATCTGGAGACGTTAACACACTTATCTGCTCAGCTTCGTAACGCGTCTTATATCTAACATAACCTAATGGCAGCAACACCACCATTACCAATATGCCTACTATAATCACAACATACTTTGATATCTTGTTCATGACTATTTCCTGCCTGTCTCCTCATACATTCCCATCTTTTTCATGTTATCCACTATATCTATGTAGTTTCCATCTATCGCATTTATATATACCCTCTGCAAGGGCATATCGCATCGGTAGTCTTCATTATATTCATTCTGAGAAAATATCCATGTCGGAACAAAATACTTATTTCCCGACTCATCAGCACATGGTACATAGGCAAGTTCCACATCATTAAATTCCACCGTTCCATAATTTGTCGGGTGATCCTTATAATATTTGGCTATACTCTCGCCCGCAGCTTTAATCATCTCATCCCAGCTTAAAAGCTTGACCTCCTCTTTATCAAACGTATCCTCATCGGCATATACATACACTGTAGATGAGACAACCCCAAACTTATCAACACTTATTACCGCCTTGTCAACTCCACCTTTATAGGTAAGGTTATCGGTATCAATACTATCCACGGTATCGATATCTGTTGAGTATACCACGTCTATGCCATCTATCTTCCGTCCGAACTGAAATCTGTATCCATCCGGCTTTTTACAGATATCTTCACCATATGAACCTCCAGTCCAGGCTCTTACCGCCTCCTCTGTCTCTGTACATGCAAAGCCGCTTATCCCCAGATTGTCTAGTAACTTCATTGCAGAACCGAGTCCTTCATCTTCTGTGATCGGATTCTTCTCGTCCCCATCATATGTGTCTTCACCGACAACATTGATCTCATACGTACTTTCAGTTCCAGGAACCTCTGATACAAGAGCCTTATCCTCACCCTCTGGTGTCATATCGTATGTAAAATAGCTATTGTTGTATCCATCTCCATCTTCAGCATCAGATGCAGCCATAAATATTCTCTGTATCCCATCTTTTTCCGCAACATAATGCTCGTTAAGCTTATATTCTGTAGCTAATGGCAGCTCGTCAGACATATTCTTCCTTTCTTCTTCGTATTTTACCAGTTCCACCTCCAAAAGTTCGGCATAACCAGGATCACCATTCGCCAAGGCTTTCTCTATTTCTGACTTATACATTTCTATCGTGTTGTCCAGTATCTCCTTTGAATCAGCAGCGTCAGCACTTTGCCACCTTACCTCTGATGTCTCGTCAAAAAGCTTTGATATTATAGTTTTAAGCTCATCGCCTGAACATGGCGCATTTACCGCATCAAATCCGACCTTATATACTTTGCCAGCGTCAGGGATCTCTATATCATCATCCTTCAAGGTTATGGATGAGAGTTTCGATTCTCCTGTGTCAAAAGTTACGTCACAGCTATCCGGAACATCAAGCTGACCACTAATTCCACCGGCATCAGCTGCATCATCACTGCCACCATTCATTCCATAATCAACTTTTTTATTTCCACACGCAGCAAGACTTAATGCCATAACAGAAATAAGTGCTGCACACATTATTTTTTTCTTGTCCATAGTACACCTCCGTTTTATTTTACATAAACATCAAACTGTTTTACATAGTAGCATTTGACAGATATATGACCGTATGGAATCTTTGATCATCCTCTGAATAATATGCATCAACACTGCCACCATACTTTTCTGCGACCTTTTTCATACTCTTTATTCCAAATCCATGGAATTTTTGATCCGGCTTACCGGACTTTTGTGAATCATATCTGTGCGTACAATCATTTGTCATTGCTATGATCGTTCCACCATCGTTCCCCTGTGAATTCATTCTAAGTTCCACACTGGCACTGCCTATTTCACTCATTGCCTCACTGGCATTGTCCAGCATATTACACAGAAGGACAGTTAAGTCATCTACCTGCATGTAATCCATACGTGCCCTTCTCACATCAAAATCATAATGAATCCCCGCATCAATGAACCTGCTGGCATATCTATTAAGAATAACATTTACCATATGATCATCCGAAAACCTTATAGTCTCTTTCAACTCGCTGGATTCATATATCCTTTCAGTATATTCAACTGCCTTATCGTAATCATGATGTTCGAGCAAATCATGTATCCCGCTGATATGCTTTTTTATGTCATGTATCATTATTTTCTGCTCTTCGTCCTGACTGATAATTTTTTTATAATACTCAACGTCATATTTTTCTCTCTGGATCTGCAATGTCTTATCCAGATTCTCCTTGTAGGCACTCTGCAGATATCCGTAGATCACAAATGAAATAATAATTATCACCAGACAGATTATTGAACAATACAACACTATGGATTCCTGCATTTTGCTGATGTCAGAAAAGTAACACATGTAATTGAGCAGACACACAACAACTATCACACACACTGGTATGACAAGAATTACCCACCCCTGTGCTCCCATATGTACATCCACCCTGTGTCTCATCCCGTATCGGCTGATTGCAAACATCACAAGGAAATACACAAACTTACTTAACATTGCAAAAAATAATACCGTCAAAACACCACCAGATGGATCCCATGCTTTTTGACTGATTCCAGAAAATACCGCCACAACCACCATCTCTGACAATGTCATAATTACTGACATTGCCACACTGTGAAAAACTGAGCTTAAAGTTTTTTGTCCATATACAAATTTTATTATTATCCAGTTGAATACTGGAAATGAAATAAAATTAAATATCAATATATTTAGTTCAAACAAACCAAATAAAACAACATAACACGCCAACACCAAAACAAATCTCTTTATCACCGTATATCTTGGTTTTACAAACATCCACTCGAAGTATTGAAATGCTATCAACGCTTCTATCAGAAAAACGATTCCATAAATCATAGCCATTGTCATGTCCTTGCCCCCTCCAAATACATCATAAATGCATGCTTAAAATTTTGATAATTGCGTTTCGTTAGATAGGCTGTTACCCCAGTATCCAGATACACCAATGAATGATCAAACCTTACTACATGTTCCATATTCACAATAAAACTTCTGTGTGTTCTAAAAAATCCCCTTGTATCCAATGTCTTCTCCCAGTAATCCATCTTTCTCACAGAGATGTATTTTCCCTCACTGGTGTTCACAAATAGCGTATGTCCCTGTGCCTCCAGGTAAATAATCTCCGGAGCTCTGAGGATTATATTTTCATTCTTTGTCTCAATCAATATCTTAGTATTTGATGTTGTGTATATCTTAAGTCCATCCTGTATATTTCGGTATATACGGGATTTGTCAAGCGGCTTTGAAATATACCTGAACACCCTCAAGCTCATAGCAGCATCAAGATAGCTGTCGTATGCCGTTATTATATATATCAGACACTCCTCATTCTGCGCCAATAGCCGTCTGCCTATATTTATCCCATTCATTCCCGGAATTACTATATCCAAGAATACAAAATCATATTTCACTTCGCTTTTTATCAGATCCTCGCCATTGTCAAACTCATATATGTTGGGTTCTTCCAAATGATTGGAAACAAAATATTCCTTTATCCATTCACTCAGCTGTTCAGTTACAAATATATCATCATCGCATACCGCTATATTAAGCTTACTTCTTTGGTCCATATACTCACCCCATTATGTAAAACATTTGAATATTATACACTTTGTTATATTACCTCTTCAATGCTGAATGCACGAAACGACATGATTGTGCCGATTTTGGACAAAAAAGGCTTTCCGGTTACAAATAACCCGAAAAGCCTTTTTGTAAACATATTCAATTACAGATTCCAAGGATGATCCAGAGCTCTGCTATCATACATCCGACTAAACATAAAAGGGATAATTTCTAAATGCTTTCTAAACGATCTTATTAATCAAAAATGTGACATACTCTTCTGCATCTCCACATTCAAAAAAATACTGTGAAATATCTCCTAATTCTACTGAGGTAACTGGAAATATCGACACATTATCCAAAATACTTTCAAATTCTTCTGTTGTCAAATAACTCATTTATTTTCAATCCGCTTTCTTGCCTTAAGCATCTTTTTCTTCTTATCAATGGATTCTGATGAAGGAGTTCTTAATACCTGTTTAAAAATTAATTATTATTCTGCGAACAATTGGCCGCATCAATGGCGATCACCAGCATAAGTGCCATGATCTCATCACCCGGATCTGAGATATCAAGTGTGTATGTATCTCCCCAGCTGAGAAGCTGCTTTGCTATATTTGCCACCAGCCTGCTTCCAGCTGTGACACTGTAATTCCACGAAAGGAAATCTCCATCACACTGCCATCCTCCATACTCAATACTGTACGATGGCTTGAAGAATGTAAATTCCTTCCTGATACTTCCACACGGTCTGCCACCCACACTGATGTCAAATGTAGGCAGGAACGCGAATAATCTCTGACTGATAAGACCTATCTCATTTCCCGCAATGTCATATACGTGAACCTGATGCGTCAGCCGAAACGCCTCCGACTTCACAAAATACTTTTTGTTTCCCCATTCATCATATATATCGTAGGTATCTGTCCAGGCAAATACCCGTTGTTTTATCATAAGTCTCATAAAATCCACTCCTTATATCATATGTCATCGTGCATAAGCGCGATGACACGCACACGCCTACTCAACTTGCGCTCATTATATGACATATCCCGGCACCACCAGCTTCACCACGTAAGACACCACAAATATCCCAAGCCACACATACACATACCACAACCGGAATCTCACAAGCGGTGTCCTGCCATTCGTGGCAAGCCTGATCGTATTGCCCACCAAATATATGATGCAGATGCACGCCAGATACACAGTCGCCACATGGTAATACATAGCCGTCAGAATATGTCCGTGGAGCATGGCAAGTACAGCCCTTGTCGTACCGCATGCGGGACATATCACCCCTGTAAACCGGCGTATCTGACACCCCTCAAGCCAGCTTGTATCCGGAAGTACACGAAGGAGCAGTATATATACCGCCGTGCCGATAAGCAGTGTTATGAGCACTGCTATCCCCGCAATATATAACTGCCCCTCTGTATGTCCTAGAAGTTCAAATAATCTATATATTTTTCCGCTATATCTTTCTGCGTTTTTATGTTCCATAGAATATCCTTTGTCTCTATTGAGTGATTGCCACCCTCATATCTGTAGAGTGGTATATGTCTTTCCTCGCAAAGTTTGGTTATCTCACCCGTATTCACTAGTGGATCCGCCGTTCCGTGAAAAGCTATGCCATTTGAATTGGCATATTGCATGGTAATCTCAAGTGGTGTGAAATATATATTTCTTACTTTAAGTCCTTTCTCCGCCACATATCTTGCAGATATAGCCGTACCTATACTCTTTGATAGAAATACTATATCCTCAGCATCCGAGAAATCCACATTCTTCAGACAATCTACCGCTTTATTCCAGCCATCATCAAATACCTTCTGTATCTCCTCCGGGAGATGTCCCGAAAGCTTGCCATATGTCACATCAACAATATCATATCCATGTGCCATCATATATTTTTTACTGTAGTAAAGTAACGGTTTATCAGTGTGATATCCGATTCCCGGGAATACCACGCATATCTTCTTTCCCATATATCTGTCTCCTCTCCGGATATAAGTCCCATCCAGAGTACATAAATTATCAGCACCCCTATTACATCATGCCTTTATTCTAATCGTCCTGATTCTTCTGCTATTTTATCAGCATAGCATCGCCAAATGAGAAGAATCTGTACTTCTCCTCAACCGCCACCTTGTACGCCTCAAGTATATGCTCTCTGTCGTACAGCGCAGAAACAAGCATAAGAAGCGTTGACTCAGGCAGATGGAAATTCGTGATGAGTGCGTCAATAACCTTGAACTTGTATCCCGGATAAATGAAAATATCCGTCCATTTGCTGCCTGCATGAACTGTTCCATCGTCGTCCGACATGGACTCAAGAGTTCTGGTACTTGTCGTTCCTACGGACACAACTCTTCCGCCTGCAGCCTTTGTCTCGTTGATCATATCAGCTGCATCCTGCTCTATGATACAGAACTCAGAATGCATGTGGTGATCTAGTATGTTCTCTTCCTTCACTGGTCTGAACGTTCCAAGTCCGACGTGAAGTGTCACATGCGCTATCTTGATTCCCTTCGCTTTGATCTGGTCAAGCAGCTCTGTTGTAAAGTGAAGTCCTGCAGTCGGTGCTGCCGCAGAACCGTCATGCTCTGCATAAACTGTCTGATATCTGTTCTTGTCCTCAAGCTTATGTGTGATATATGGAGGGAGTGGCATCTGTCCCAGCTCGTCAAGGATCTCCTCGAATATTCCATCGAACTCAAATCTGATGAGTCTGTTGCCCTCCTCAACTATATCGACGACCTCACCAACAAGTTTGCCCTTTATAAGTCCTGTCTCAGGGTCAGGTTCATTTGACTCTGAACCAAATACTATACGAGCACCCACCTTACACTTTTTGCCCGGTTTTACCAGAGTCTCCCATGTACAGTCGTCCTTTCTCTTCAGAAGAAGAACCTCTATGGATGCTCCCGTATCCTCCTTGACGCCCATAAGTCTCGCCGGAAGAACCCTTGTATCGTTGATGACCAGACAGTCTCCCGGATTCAGGTAGTCTATCACATCATAAAAGTGCTTGTGCTCTATCGTATTATCTTTTCTGTCCAGGACCATGAGACGTGACTCACTTCTCTTGAGGAGTGGGTCCTGTGCTATAAGTTCCTGTGGCAGATCATAGTAAAAGTCTGTTAATTTCATCATATCGTAATTCCTCGCATCTTCTAATCTATCATGTTCTGAGAAACACAAAACGTGTTTTCAAATTTATACAGCCGCTTTGCTTCTTGTGTGATCATATTCTCTGATACCTTGTCCGCACAAAAATAACTGTCTGGCATCAGATACAATATATCCGTTGCCAAACAGTTACATATTATACTACTATCACAAATATTTCAAGGACAGCAAACAACGCTTTCCATCTCTATTTTTTTCTGTAAAATAAAATTACCAGCCCCACTCCATTCAATACAATGCCTACAACCAACGCTCCAATTCCAATCCCTCTCCACATACATGCGTTCATCAGATATATTCCACCTATCATAAACATCACACCTATCATGATAGGTATAAATCCTGCCACCCTGAGCTTCGGCGTGTTCTCATCAGGCTTTCTCGTTGCAAGAAAACACGCAAGGGCAATCCCCATGAATACCCACGGAAGCGCCGCCGCAAGAAAATCCAACACCGCATTTCCCGTCATGATACTTGCAAATATGACAACGACAGCCACTATGATAGCCACTATGCCCACAGCGATAAGCCTACTGTTGGACCTTACGATATTTGTGTCCTTCTCTATCTTTTTCATCATATCCTGATCTCCTTTCAACAGTTCATCCAGACTGATATGATAGAGATCACTCATTTTGATCACGCTGGCAATATCTGGCATGGTCTTTCCCGTTTCCCTTAATTAAAGATATTATTGGGTAAAAAAGAAAGGTCAGTCAATTTTGCCGATGAAGCGGTAGTAGATTTCTACTTCCTGCTCACGGCTTCCGTCCTCGCCCTTGACAGCTTCGTGGACGGTTATTTTTTCAATTAGAGTGTTCAGAAGTTCTGCGGTCAGCTCCACAGGGTTGACATACTGTTTCATTAGGGCAATCCACTTTTCAGCATCCGCTGCGGTCTGTACGGCGGCTTCCATCGTTTCGTGAAGCTGTCTTATTTTTGTTTCAAGCTCCTTTTGCTCGTTCTGGTACTTCTCGGACAGCATATTGAAGTTATACTCGGTTATGCGTCCGGCAGACCAGTCCTCATACATTTTAGCAAACAGCCCGTCAACCTCGGCTTTACGCTTCTCTGCCTTTTTCAGCTCCGCAGCCTGCTTTTTCTTCGCAGAGTTTCTTTCCCTGTCGCTGGCATTGAGCAGGCGTTTCAGCAGCTTGTCCTCGTCTTTCTGTGCCAGCATAGACCAGTATTGCAGTCTTACAAGCACATAGGCATACAGTACATCATAGCGGATATAGTGCATGGAACACTGGCG